>JAGOCU010000062.1:3871-8972 GCA_017998555.1 Thermoflexales bacterium | reverse complement strand
GATCGTCGAGCCGACAACGGACGGGATCTACCTTCTGGATGGCGCCACGCTGGAGCCCGTCCGGCATCTCTTCAGCCCGGTCCGCGACCGAATGGTCGCGACGACGCCGGACGGGCGCCTGATCGTCTCCGCTTCAGGTGGACCGTCAACGCGAATTGAAGTGTGGGATGCGGCTGCCGGCACGCTGGCCAAAACGCTGGGTGAAGGGTCGATCATCGACATGCAGATCAGCCCGAATGGCCGCTTCGTTGCGATGGTGCGCGCGAATGTGATCGCCCTGTGGGACCTCGCGAGCGGGGTGAAGACGCGCGAGCTTCGTCCCAAGTCGCCGGGTGGCGTCTATAGCGTCGTGATCAGTCCGGACAGTCGCTATGTGGCGGCCGGCTCTGACCAGGGCTTCGATTTGTGGGACGTGACCAGCAGCGACCCGATCGCAACGGTCCTGAGCGGAGTGGGGCATCGCCGGCCTGTCTTCAGCCCGGACAGCACGCGGGTGCTGTTCACCGATCAGTACAAGTCCATCGTCGTCTTTGACATCCCGGGCGGGAAAGGCATTCGCTCGCTCGTCGTCTCGGCCCGGGATGTGGCGGGCGCGACCGAGCTGGCCTACAGCCATGACGGGTCGATGATTGCGGCCGGCGTCTACGACTATGACAACGCCACCAAAGCGAGTCGATACCGAATCCTGGCCTGGGATGCCAATACCTTCGATGTCATCGCGGAGCTGCCCGGCCACAGCGCTGAAATCGACAGAATCGCCTTTACATTGGATGACCGATTCCTGATCTCAGTGAGTGGCGCGGAGCATGTTGTGCGCCAGTGGAACGTCGCCCAGCGCCGCCTCGAGCGCGTCGTCGATGCCGATGCGACCTGGTTCGATCTCAGCCCAAGCGGGCGCTATGTCCTCACCAGCGGCCCGGGGTCGGATCGGGTGTGGGACGTCCTGACGGGCGAGGCCGTCCGGACCGCGCCGCGCTTGAATGGCCGGATCACCAGCCCGGTCTATGACCGCGCCGGTGCCCGGATTGCGTTTGGCTTCGACAGTGACGTGATCGTCCGCGACGCGCGCTCAGGCGCTGCGCTGCTTCGTTTGAAGGGACACACCCGGCCAGTGGACCGGGTCGCGTTCAGCTCGGATGGGCGGATGCTCGCGTCGAGCAGCCTGGATGGGATCATCCGGGTGTGGAATGCCGAGACGGGCGCGCTGGTGAACGCGCTGGCCAATCCATTGCCCGCGCCGAATCCCCAACAAGCGCTGCTTCCGGAGCGGCGCGTCGCGCCTCAGATTGCGTTCAGTCCCGATGGCGGCCTGTTGGCGTCGGGGTCCTTCCAGTCCGAGGTTCGGATCTGGACGATGGCCAGCCCGGGACTGTCCAAAACGTTGAGCGCCGATGGTGAAGCCGTCGCCGGCATCGCATTCAGCCCCGACGGCGCCTCGATTGCGGCGTTGTCGCGGGTGACCGGCGGCGGGCGCGCCCAAGTGTGGGCGGTCGCCACTGGCCGCCCGAGCCTCTTCCTCGGCCAGGGCTCGAAGAACAACGTCGGTGATCTGGCCTTCAGCCCCGACGGACAGTTGATCGCGGTGGCCTCGGATCATCAGACGGTAAACCTGTGGCGGGCCAGCGACGGCACACTGGTGTCCGAGCTGACCGGGCACAAGGGGAACGTCACCAGCCTGGCATTCAATGCGGACGGCTCGCGGCTGGCGTCGGGCGCGGCGGACAAGTCCGCCATCGTGTGGGACGTCGCGCGCGCGACGGCGGTGTTCTCCGATACGTCGCATACGGACGCCGTTGATGGCATCGCGTTTTCCCCGAACGGTCAGACCGTCGCGACCAGCAGCGCTGGGGATGGGTCGATCGTCCTCTGGGCGCTCAAACCCTAGACGTGATCCTATAAACAACCGGCGAGAACACAATCCCCGCGCTCAGCGCGGGGATTGTGTTCTCGCCGGACGTTTACGGAGACGAGGTCTCCCAAGGCCGTCGGATAGAATCTGCCCCCATCGCCAGCAGGGACCCGCGCCTGACTTCATCCAAATCGTCCTGTACGGCGTCTAGAAGTTGTCCCAAGATTCATTGGCGAGATCACCCTTCCCGCGCGAAGCGTGGGAAGGGTGATCTCGCCGGATGTATTTAGGATGACTTCAAGAAGATGATTCCAGATACAGGAGACTATGAAAGCCAAAATCACCCGAGTCGTCGCACTATGCGCCGCGCTGCTGGCGCTCTTCGTCCAGGCCGAGATTGCGCGGGCCATCACCATCGTCGTCAACGATCTGTCGGATGCGCTTGACGTGACGCCCGGTGACGGCGCATGCGCCACCGGCACGGGCACCTGCACCCTGCGCGCGGCCATCCAGGAGGCCAACGCACTGCCTGGCAGCGATCTGATCGTCCTGCCGGCCGGGACCATCAACTTGCTTCGCTCGGGCGCCGATGACACGGCCCTAAACGGCGACCTGGACATCTCGACCACGCTCGTGATCAGCGGGGCCGGGACGACGATTAATGGCAGCACCTGGATTGGCAGCCCGGATCGGATTTTTCATGTCCTGCCTGGCGGCGATGTCCTGATCAAGGGCGTGACGATCAAGAGCGGCAAGGCGCAGCTCGGCGGGGGCATCCTCAACAATGGCGCGCTCACGCTGTGGGAGACAACGGTCTATACCAACTCGGCAACCTCGGGCGGCGGCGGCGGGATCAACACCACGGGCGCGCTCACGATGGCCGAGAGCCGCCTGCTGGACAACGCCGCCACCGCGGGCGGGGGCGGACTTGTGGCCATCTCCGGCGCGCGGGTGACGCTGATCGACACGCTGGTCTCGGGCAATGTGGCGGGCGCCAGCGGCGGCGGCCTCTTCCTCAGCACGGGCGCCGACGCGCGGCTGGTGGGGTCGATCATCAAATCGAACCGTTCTCCATCCGAAGGCGGCGGGATCTACACCTTCCCCGACACCAATAGCCTGACCCTCGACGAAAGCTGGGTTGAAGCCAACACCGCCCAAACCGGCGGCGGAATCTCCGCCAACGGCGCATCGCTCCGGATGCAGGATTCCATCATTCGCGGCAACACCGCGACGGGGACGCTGGGCGGCGGCGGGTTGCGCAACGCGTCGGCGACCGCCACGCTCAGCAACACGACGATCGCCAACAACACCGCCCGCGGCGGCGGCGGGATCTCCAACGATACGCTGGCGCCGATCACCATCACGGGCGGATCCATCGCCGGCAACATCGCCACGGCCGATCACGGCGGCGGCATCTACAACCGGCCAGACAGCCCGCTCCGCCTCGTCGGCGTGTCCATCGCGGCCAACACCACGATCAGCAACGGGGCCGGTCTGTACAACGCGGGCAGCCCTGTCACCCTGACCAACAGCATTGTCCAAAGCAATCTCACGGGCGCGAGCGCCTCTGCGATGGGCGGCGGCATCCACATGGCCTTCAGCGGCACGCTGCGCCTGGAGGGCGCCCGGGTGGCGGGCAATCGCGCCCAGTCCGACGGCGGCGGCCTCTATCTGGACTACGGCATTCCCGTGTCGATCTACACATCGAGCCTTTCCGGCAATCGAAGCGTGGCCGGCGACGGCGGCGCGATCGCGGCTCTGGATACGAATCAAATCTGGATTGAAGCCAGCATGCTCGATGGCAACCTCGCCGGCCTGTCGGGCGGCGGGATCTCGGCCGGGTCGGGCGGGGGCAGCACGATTCTGAGCAGCACGATCCAATCGAACCGGGCCGAATATGGCGGCGGCGGCGCCGCGTTGGGCGGGGCGACGCTCATCTTGAACAACGGGCGGGTGTTGTCCAACACAAGCGCCTCGAGCAGCGGCGGCGGCATCGCGGCCGGGATGGTGATCGCGCGGGATTCGCTGTTCGCGGGGAATGTCTCCGCAAACAGCGGCGGGGCGGTCAGCTTGAACGACGGCGGCTCCGGCTCTCGCTTCACGAACAGCGCCTTTTCGGACAACGTGACGGGCGGGTATGGCGGCGCCCTGGAGACATCGACTGGCATTCAAATGACCGATACAACTTTCACCCGCAACGTGGCCGGCGTGAGTGGTGGCGTGCTCCGGTCGCAGTCGCCCGACCTGATTGGGATGGTCCGCGTGACGATGACGGTGAACGCCGCCCAGTCCGGAAATGGCGGCGCGCTGCTCCTCCAGGTGGCCGCCCCGGTCAGCATCGTCGACAGCGTGTTTGTCAGCAACACCGCGCTGGCCGGCGAGGGCGGCGCGATCTGGGCGATTGATTCGGTGCCGCTGGTTCGGGCGCGCCTCGAAGGCAACCGCGCCTGGCGCGGCGGCGCTTTGTCCGTGAATTCGACCGATATCCTCAGCAGCACCGCCCAGCGCAACCGGGCCTTTGAGGGGGGTGTCCTGGTGACGAATGGCTCAGGCGCGATCACCTTTCGAAACAGCACCGTCAACGACAACGAGACCTATCGCGGCGGGGTGGCGATCCTGAGCGAGGATGGCTTCAGCATGATCAACAGCACGGCCAGCGGCAATCGGGCTCGTGGCGATGGCGGCGTGCTCAGCGCTTCGGACAGCGCCGCCACGGTGAATCTGTCCAATGCCACCGTCAGCGCCAACGTTGCGGATTCGGATGCGGATGGCTACGGCGATGGCGGCGCGCTGAACACCGGCACGCTCAATGATCAGGTCTTCCTCCGCAATTCGATCTTGTCCGCGAACACCGACAACTCGCCGGCCACCAAGTTCAACGACTGTATCGGGCCGCTGACATCGGCCGACTACAACCTGTTTGCCGTCACGCCCGGCTGCGCGATTGGGGGCGTGACCGCTCACGATCGCACCGGCGATCCGCTGCTGGGCGCCCTGGCCAACAATGGCGGGCCGACCCTGACTCGGATGCCCCAGCCGACCAGCCTGGCCATCGATGGTGGCAACGCGGCCGGTTGCCGCGATCAGGCCAACAACCTGCTGACGACCGATCAGCGCGGGTCGGTCCGGCCGATCGACGGTGACGGGCTGGGCGGGGCGGTTTGCGATATCGGGGCGGTCGAGGCCCCGGCCGGCCTGCGCGTGTTCGTGCCCAAAACGATGCGCGGGGAGTAAATCCAACCGCCGTCGTTG
>JAGOCU010000062.1:0-3771 GCA_017998555.1 Thermoflexales bacterium | reverse complement strand
CCGGCCGATCGACGGTGACGGGCTGGGCGGGGCGGTTTGCGATATCGGGGCGGTCGAGGCCCCGGCCGGCCTGCGCGTGTTCGTGCCCAAAACGATGCGCGGGGAGTAAATCCAACCGCCGTCGTTGATCCCGTTGACGTTGACGTTGACGTTGACGTTTACGTTCACGTTTGCGTAAGCGTCAACGTCAACGGGAACGTAAACGGGAACGGGAACGGATTCGGCCGCGTTCACTCTTGCTGGGGATGTGGCAGCGGTTTTCCCCTGTGTTGACGCATCTCGCCGGTGCTTCGCTCTGAGAAGAGAGGCCGAAGGCCTTCGTTGTATCAGCCGGCGCCTTTGAGGCGCCGGCGGGCCCCGCCGGCACGTAGAACGTGCCGGCTGATGTAACAAAGGCCTCCGGCCTATCGTGGCGCGCTCAAGCGGGGTGACCGCAGGCGATTCACGGTCCTCTGGGCAGGTAAAACCGTTGCCGCACCTTTTGCCGGGGTGGCTGGGCCCTGGTCCCGGTACAATCGTCGGGTTATGCCACGATTCTTTTTGCCGGCCCGCGCGCTCGCCGGTCTGGTGGCGCTTTCAGTCCTCATCGGTGCCTGCGCGAATGGCGCGCCGCCGTCCGGTCCGATGACCGTGCGCCTGGCCTACTTTCCCAACTTCACCCACGCCATCGGGCTGGTTGGTGTTCAAACGGGGAACATTCAACGCGCGCTGGGCGAACCGAATCGGCTGGACGTGAAATCCTTCAACGCCGGGCCTGCCCTGGTCGAAGCGCTGCTGGCCGGCGAGATCGACATCGGCTATGTCGGACCCAACCCGGCCATCAACGGATACGTCAAGAGCAAGGGCGAGGCCCTGCGCATCATCGCCGGGGCATCGAGTGGCGGGGCGCTATTCGTGGTCCGGCCCGAGTCGGGGATCGCCGCGCCGAACGACCTGTCCGGCAAAACGTTCGCTTCCCCCCAACTGGGCGGCACGCAGGATGTCGCCCTGCGTTACTACCTGCGTCAGAACGGGCTGAAGACCGACACGGAGGGCGGGACGGTCCGGATCATCCCCACGGCCAACGCCGACATCCTGACCCTTTTCAAACAGGGCCGCATCGACGGGGCGTGGGTGCCCGAACCGTGGGGGACGCGCCTGATCCAGGAGGGCGGCGGCAAGGTGTTTGTCGATGAGCGCAGCCTGTGGCCCGAGGGCAAGTTCGTGACCACCCTCGTCGTCGTCAGCGCGAAGTTCCTCAAGACGCGCCCGGACTTGGTCAAGCAGTTCCTGCGCGCCCATGTCGAGTCCGCTCAGTTCGTGGCGTCCAATCCGGCCGACGCGAAGAAGATCACCAACGACGAGATCGCCCGGATCACCAGCGCCGGATTGCCACCTGTGGTGATCGACCAGGCCTTCACCAATGTCGCCTTTACCTGGGACCCGTACCCCAAGACCCTGCTCGAGGCGGCCAACGCCGCCTTCGCCCTCGGGTTTCTCGGCGACACGAAGCCGGATCTCAGCGGCATCTTCGATCTGACCCTGCTGAATGAGGTGCTGGCGGAAAAGGGTCTTGCGCCCATCACCGACCGGGCGGGGAGCCGTTAGGGCGATGGCAGGCGACACGGATAGCGCGATTACGTTGCGCGGGGTGAGCAAATCCTTTCGCGGGCGCGAGGGCGAGATGCAGGCGCTCGAAGCGCTCGATCTCGACGTGCGGCCGGGCGAGTTTGTCTGCCTGCTCGGCGCGAGCGGCTGCGGCAAGAGCACGCTGCTCAACCTGATCGCCGGGCTCGAGCGCGCGACATCGGGCACCGTTGTCGCCAACGGGAAACCGGTGACGGGTCCCGGGCCGGACCGGGTGTTGATGTTTCAGGACGCCGCGCTTTTTCCCTGGCTGAACGCCCAGGCGAACGTCGAATTCGGCCTGCGCCAGCAGCGCGTCCCGCGGGCCGAACGGGCGGCCATCGCGAAGACCTGGATCGAGCGGGTGCACCTGCGCGGATTCGAGCGCGCATACATTCACACTCTTTCGGGCGGGATGCGCCAGCGGGTCGCCCTGGCCCGCTCGCTGGCCATCGACCCGGCCGTGCTGCTCATGGACGAACCGTTTGGCGCGCTCGACGCCATGACCCGCGAGCGCCTGCATGTCGAATTGCAGTCGATCTGGACGGCCACCCGCAAGACCATCGTCTTTGTGACGCACAACGTGCGCGAGGCGGTTGCGCTCGGCGATCGGGTCCTGGTCTTCTCGCCGCGGCCGGGCCGGCTGGTGGGCGAGTTTTCGATTGACCTGCCGCGCCCGCGCTCGTTCGAAGATCCCGCCCTCATCCTGAAGACCCGCGAAATCATGGCCGTGCTGCGCAGCGCGCTGGCGAACCGGCCCGAAGAGGAGCCCGCGTGACCGTCCCGCCGGCGCCGTCCTTTGCCCGGATTTCGCGCGAGTCGTGGCTGCGCGGGCTGCGCCGGCTGGCCTTTTATGCCGCGCTGCTGCTGTTCTGGCAAGGGGTCGCGACCGCCGGGATCTGGCCGCGGTATGTCTTTCCCGCGCCCACCGACGTGCTCGAGGCCCTGGTCTCCGGGCTGCGCAAGGGTCTGTATGTCCAGGCCATGCTGGTCAGCGTGCGGAATGTGGCAGTCGGGTATTCGCTCTCGCTCGTCTTCGGGGTGGGGCTGGGGCTGCTCATCGGGCGCAGCCGCATCCTGGAAGAGACCGTGGGATCGCTGGTGGTCGGCTTGCAGAGCCTGCCCAGCGTGTGCTGGCTGCCCCTGGCCATCCTGTGGCTGGGGCTGAACGAGCGGGCCATCATCTTTGTCGTCATCATGGGGGCGCTGTTCTCGATCACCCTGGGCGTGGACGCGGGGGTGAAGAACACCCCGCCGCGCTATGTCAAGGCGGCCCGCAACCTGGGCGCGACGGGATTTGCGTTGTACTGGCAGGTCATCCTGCCGGCCGCCTTGCCGGCCATCCTGGCCGGGCTGAAGCAGGGCTGGGCGTTCGCCTGGCGCTCGCTCATGGCCGGCGAGTTGATCTTCTACAGCCTCAGCCTGGGCAACCTGCTCCAGACCGGGCGCGACCTCAACGATGTGGCGATGGTGATGTCGGTAATGGGGATGATCGTTTTCGTTGGCGTGACGGTGGATCAGGCGCTGTTCTCGCCCATCGAGCGCCGGGTGCGCGCGCGCTGGGGATTTGACGCGAGCCGATAGCGCCCAACGAAAGGACTACAATAGGCGCAGGTTCGGGGGGATCGCCACAGGGGGTCCACATGTCCAATCGTCGCTCGTTTTCGCTGAGTTTCGTCGTCCTCGCTCTGATCGCCATCGTCCTGATCGCGCCGCGGCTCGCGCTGTCGCAGGCGTCCGAGCCTGAACGATCCGTGGCGATGACGCGCCTGCTTGGCGCGCCTGACACGCCTACGCCGACTGAGACGGCTACAGCCAGCAGCACCCCCTCTGATACGCCCACCGCAACCGCCACGCCGACCCCGGCGGAGTTGTATGCCTATCTCCCCCTGGTTCTTGATGAACCGACGGCCACCCCAACGCCAACGGCGACGGTGACGGACACACCCACCGCGACCGCAACCGCAACACCCACCCAGACGCCGACCGCAACACCGACGGCAACTGCATCGGCCACCCCAACCGCGACGGCAACGCCTCTCGCGCTGTGCGGATCCGCAACCGTGATCGCGTACACCCGCATCCCGGATGGCAATGCGGCCGGTGTGTGTGTGCCGATCCCGGTCGTCGGCGCGGGCACGATCACCACCCTGTCGTTGCGGGCGC
>JAGOCU010000001.1:7350-34492 GCA_017998555.1 Thermoflexales bacterium | reverse complement strand
AAGTCGATGCGGCCCTGCCCGGGCTGATGGCGCTGAAGCCGGATGTGCTGGTCGTGACCGGCGATCACAGCACCCCCAGCCAGCTCAAGAGCCACTCATGGCATCCGGTGCCGCTGATGATCTGGGCTCCGGCCACGGTCCGGCGCGATCGCAGCGAGTCGTTTGGCGAGCGCGCCTGCGCCCACGGCGGGCTGGGCACGATCCACGCCGCCGACATCATGCCGCTGGCGTTGGCCCATGCCGGGCGTCTGGCGAAATACGGGGCCTAGGCCACTTTCAGGCGAACAGCGTGTTGGCGAACACCTTAAAGGTTGGCCCCCTTACGCTCAGCTCTGCCACAGCGTCATGCGGGCCAACCTTTAAGGTGTTCGCGCTCCTGGCGCTCAGCGCCACATTCCTGCTGGCGGGCTGCGCGCCGACTGCGCCTGCTCCGACTGCGCCCGTGCCGACCGTGCCTGCGTCCGCCATACCCGCGCCAACGGCATCTGCGCCGCGCGCGTTGTTCGTCCAGGGCGACTTCATCCCGGAGAGCGGGGCGCCTGAATCGCGCCTGTTCGATCCGGCGGATGGACCGCTTTCGTTTACCCGCCTGCGTCGCGACGTGCTGGAGGCAGGGCTTGGCCTGCGGGTCGAGGAGCTCATCCTCACTCCGGCCGCCTCGATCGCGCCCGATCGCCTGGCGGGCGCTGCGGTCGTGGTTCTCGGTTCGAACGGGCGCAGACTGGGCGGGCCTGAGGTCGCCGCTCTCAACGCATATCTCAGCGCGGGCGGGAGCGTCCTGACCTACGCCGATTTTCAATACGGCCCGGACAATTGGGCCAGCGACAATGACTTCCTGAGTCAATACGGGGTCGAGGTGTTCCCGGACAACTTCCAGCCCCGAACGCGGATTACCGACGTCTTCGGGCCGCACCCGGTGATCACGGGCGTGCGCGCGCTCGAAGTCGAAGGCATCTCGCAGTTTCGGATGACGCCGGCCGCCCAGGCTTCGGCGACGATTCTCGCGCGTTGCGCGCCGCTCACCCGATCGGGATGTATTCTGCAGCCGGCTGAGCTCGCCCGTCTTCTGCCTGGAGACGCTGTTGGCTGTGTCTTTGTCCGTGAGTTTGCCGGCGGCGGGCGTCTGGCCGGCGTGTGCGATCGCAATCTCTTTCACAATGGCCCGCAGAAAGACGGCACCGACCTCGGGCAGGCCGACAATCGCGCCTTCGCGCGCAATCTCTTTGCATGGCTGACGCGCCGTTGACGCCCGCGTCCCCGCGCGAGACCCGCCGATGGCGGGCGGTGTATGCCGCCCTGCTGGCAGCCTTCGTCGCCCTGGCGGTCGTCTACAACGTGAGCCTGCCGGCCTTCGAAGCCCCCGACGAGGCCTCGCACTTCTACTACGCCGCGACGCTGTTGCGCACCGGGGCGCTGCCCGAGCCCGTGTCTGGCGCGCCCGGCGACTTCCGCGCCCAGGCCCTGCACGAAGCTTTTCAGCCGCCGCTCTACTACGCGCTGGTCGCGGCCGCGCTCGCGCCCTTCGATTTGAGCGAGCTGGACGCCTTTGTGAACCGGCAGAATGGAGACTGGTATGACCTCCCCGGCGTCGCAAATCTGTACTCGCATTGGCCCGATGAAGCTGCCCGTTTTCCAGGGCCGCTGGCGGCGTTGCGCGTCGCGCGCCTGGTCTCGACTCTGCTGGGCGCGCTGACCCTCATCGGGGTCATCGCCATCACCGGCGCGCTTCTGCCGGGCCAGCGTTGGACACCGCTCCTGGCCGGCGCGCTGCTTGCCTTCACCCCCAAATACCTGCAGATGAGCGCCAGCGTGAGCAATGACATCGCCGTCACCTGCGCGGCGACTCTGGCCTGCGCCTGGATGCTCACTTCCGCCCGGCGCTGTCCGGACGAAGGCGCCGGCCGGCGCGCGCTGGCCCAGGGGCTTGTCGCCGGCGGGCTCATCGCGATCGCGGCACTGTGCAAGGTCGGCGGCATCGCCCTGCTCGCGCCGGCGCTGGTGTGGGCGATCCTGCGTCCGCCGCGCGCCGCGCTGGTTCGCGGACTGGGAGTCATCGTTGGGCTGGGCCTGACCGGCGGGGCGTGGTTCGTTCGCAACATGGTTCTGTATGGCGACCCGCTGGGCTGGGCGCGGGCTGAAGCGGCCAACGTCGTCACGCTGCGCCCCGCGCCGCTGGATGCGCTTGCCATCCTGACCAGCGTGCCCGTTTGGCTGCAATCGCTGTGGGGCGACCTGGCGATTCGGCAGGCGCTGCCCGGCTGGATGGATCTCTTTTTCTGGGGGGTCTTCGCGGTTGGCCTGGGCGGGCTCCTCCTCGGTTTGCTGCGCAAGCGCATCGCGGCCTCGCGCGAGATCGTCGTCCTGGCGGTCTGGATCGTCGCGCTGCTGGCGGGCTACGTCAGTTGGATGCGCACCCACACGGCGACTGAGAACGGGCGCCTGCTGATGCCCGCGGCCGGGGCATTTGCGGCGTATATTGCGCTGGGCTGGCGGGCGCTTGGGGAGGCTCTGCCTCTCCGAGCGCGGCGGATGATTGGCGGCGGCCTGGCCGCCGGGGTCGTGGTGATGGGGGCGCTCGCGCCCGTGCTCGTGCTCGCGCCCGCGTATGCGCCGCCGCCCGCGCTGACCGACACCGAGGTGAGGTCGGCCTTTGGCCTGCGGCCTTCGGCGCTGGTCTTTGCGGGCGATGTTCGCCTGCTGCATGTGGCGCTTGAGCGCCGGGCCGTCGCGCCCGGCGAGGCGCTCCCGGTCAGTGTGTATTGGGGGGCCGAGCGCCCAATCGGGCGCAGTCTGCGGGCGATTGTCGAGTTGATCGATCCGCGCGGCGAGGTGATCGGGCGGGTCGAAGCGGTGCCGTTTGGAAATCGTTACAGCACGACGCGCTGGAAGCCGGGCGAATTCTTCCGTGATGAGTATCGGGTGCCGGTGGATGCCGACGCGCCGCGGGTTGTCGCCGATGTCCGGGTGGGCGTGCGCGACCCCTACGGACAGCCCGAAATCCTGCGGCTGGATGGCACGGGCCAGAATCGTTTCACCGCCGGGCGGGTCAAGGTGGAGGGCCGCGCGCCTGATCCAGGACCGCCGCTTGGGGTACCGGTCGACGCGCTGTTCGGCGGGCAGATTCGGCTCCGGTCGGTCGAGGCCCGGATCGGCACAACGGTAACGGTGAACCTGCGTTTTGAGGCGGCGCGCGCCCCCGACAAGGATTTCACCCTGTTCGTCCATGCCCTTGACGCGGCCGGACAGCCGCTGGGCCAGACCGACGGCGAGCCGCGCAACGGCGAATACCCCACGAGCTTCTGGAGCCCGGGCGAGGTCATCCTCGAGACGCGCGCGCTGCAGTTGGAGCGCCCGCCCGCGCGGCTGGTGGCCGGCTGGTACGACCGCGCTACCGGCGCGCGACTGCCCGTTGTGCGGGCCGACGGCACGGGTTGGGCCGATAATATGGTGATCCTCTGGGAGCAACGCCCATGAACTCAGCGCCTCGCCTGTCGTCTTCGCTCAAACGCGCCGCCACCCGCGGTCTGCTCGCCCTTCTGACCGCCGGCGTGATGCTGGTCAGCTCGGTCGCCGAGGCCTGGCAGGCGCCGTCGCTCGAGCCGTTTTCACTCCCGGCCGGGTTCGAGGTTGTCTCCGTCGCCGACGTCTTTGCCCAGCCTGTTTCGATGGCCTTTCTGCCTCGCACGGGCGACCAGGAGCGGATCCTGATCACGGAGCGGGCGGGGGTGGTCAAACTGGTCGAGGGCACGACGGTCCGGGCCGAACCGGTGCTCGATATTCGCGATCAGGTTTTCAGCGCCAATCTCGACCGCGGGCTGATCGGCATCGCCGTCGACCCGCACTTCACCCGGACCGGCTACATCTACGTCAGCTATATCTACAACGCTCCCGGCCAGATTGGCGATGAAGAGGGCCTGCGCTATGGCCACATCTCGCGCTTTGTGATGAAGGGCAACATCGCGCTGCGCGACAGCGAGCGGGTGCTGCTGGATGATCTGCAGTCGAACAGCCGCAACCATGGGATTGGCGGCCTGGCGTTCGGCCTGGACGGCGCGCTGTACTCCACGTTTGGCGACGGCGCCATCTCCGATGTCCTGACGGATTTCTCGCTGCGCTCGCAGGACATCGACTCGCTGAGCGGCAAAACGATCCGGATCGACCCGGCGACCGGGGATGGATTGCCCGGCAATCCATACTTCGATCCAGCCAGCCCGCACAGCGCGCGCTCGCGGGTGTGGGCGCGCGGGTTCCGCAACCCGTTCAAGTTTGCCATCCATCCCGTAAACGGGCTGCCGTATGTGGGGGATGTGGGCTGGTGGACTTACGAGTGGCTGGTTCGCGCGCCAGCGGGGGCCAACTACGGCTGGCCGTGCGTGGAAGGGCCGATGTCGACCCCCTACTACACGCGGACGCAATGCGCGGACATTGCGCCGTGGACGGTGACGCCCCCCGACTATGTTTATCCCCATACCCGCGAGGGCCAGCGCTTCCCGGCTTCGCTGACAGCGGGCGACTTCAACACCTACGCCCATTTCCCCGAGGACATGCGCGGCGATTTCTTCTTCGGCGACTATTCTCAGCAGTGGATCCGGCGGGCGGTGCTCGCCCCGGACGGGCGCATCCTGCGGGTGGAAAAGTTTGGGGCCGGGCTGGGCGAGATTGTCGATCTGCATTTCAGCCCCTACAGCGGGGAACTGTATTTCCTCTCGATCTTCTCAAACGGGTTGCGCAAACTTGTCTACAAACCCAATCAGGGCAAGGGCGGTGTCGCCGGCGAAATCATGCGGCCGACCCAGCCTTCGATCCTGCTGCGCGCGCCCGGGGATGGCGATGTGGCTCTGCCGGGGGCGGTTGTGGCGCTCAAGGCCGATCTGACCGCGCCGCCGGGCGACGCCCTCGACAGCGGATGCGCCTGGTCGGTGACCGTCTATGACGGTCTGAAGAGCCGGCTGCTTGCGACGACCCCGCCCGGCGACGGGGCCTCGTTTGTCATGCCGAACGATCTCGGACCGGGCGCACGCGTTGAGGCCGCTTGTTATGCAAAGACCGCCTCCGGCGCAACCGCCGTGGCCCGGGCGGCCGTGCGGCGCCCCGATGAGGATGGCTACATCCGCAACTGGCTGCTCTCGCGGGCTTATCGCGACAAAAACCTGAATGACAACGTTTGGCCGGGTGGCGAAGCCGCCTTTGCCCCAAAGCCGGGCGATCCGGGGTTGTGGCGCGTCACCAGCCCGACCCGTTACGTCGCGCTCGATCAGACGCTGTCACCGGTCGAGAACGCCGTCGCCTACGCTTTTGTGTGGGTCGACAGCCCCGAAGATCGGACGGGTCTGCTGGGCATGCTTTCGGACGATGGCATCGCGGCCTGGCTGAACGGGAAGGAGATCTGGCGCAACAAGGTCAATCGGGCGGTGCCGGCGGATGGGCCCGAGGCATTGCGCGATCTGGATTTGCCCAGGATCGAGCTGAAGAAGGGCTTGAACGGGCTGCTGCTCAAGGTCGATCAGACCCGTGGCGAGTGGCGCTTCAAGGCGCGCATCCTGAACCCGGACGGCTCGATCATGCGGGATGTCGGACTGACGACCTCGATCCCCTGATTTTTGGGGACGCGCTATCCCCCGCCCCGGCGTACGCCGGGGCGGGGGATAGCGCGTCCCCGATGATTTCTGGTTTTCATCCGCCCTTAACCCGCGCTGGTATAGTTATTTGGCGCATCCAGGACCCCAGACGCTCTCGGGAAGCTTGACGATGACCATGGCAGTGCTCCTGCCCTGGCTCTGCGAGCACTGCGGATGCGCTTTGCTTTTCCCAACAAGATGCCTTTATCCGGACTCACCACCTCGGACGCCGCAGACTTCCGCGCCGCGCGGGAGAAGGCGTTTCTGCGTTCCATCCTTGGCCTCCTCATCGGCAAACCCCGCAAGCTCATGGCGTGGGACGAGGTCGCCGACAAACTTAAGCTGCGTGGCATGATCTCCCGCGGCGTGCAACCGGTGCCGGTCGACAAGGTGATCGGCAGTGTCGGGCGCTATCGCGATTTCGACGATGCCTTTCTGCCCGCCAGCAACGACCTGTCCGAGCGCTGGCGCCGGATCACCCGCGCCTTCTATGATGAGGTCAGCCTGCCGCCAGCCAAGCTCTACAAGGTCGGCGACGTCTACTTTGTCCTCGACGGCAACCATCGCATCTCGGTCGCCAAGGAACTCGGGGTTCGATTCATCGACGCCGAAGTCACCGAGGCCATGACGCGCGTGCCGGTGACGGAGAACGACATCGACGCCGACAAGCTCGTGCTGCTCGGCGAGTATGCCGAATTTCTCGAGCGCACCCGGCTGGACAGGTTGCGACCTGAGCAGAGCATCCGGTTTTCGATCGGCGGCGCGTACGAGCGGTTGATTGAGCACATCGCGATGCACCGCTACTACATGGGCCTTGAATTGAAGCGCGATATCACCGATGACGAAGCCGTCATCGACTGGTATGAGAATGTCTACCTGCCCATCGTTGTGGCCGTGCGCAGCCAGAACGTGCTCGCCGATTTCCCGCACCGCACCGAAGCCGACCTGTATCTGTGGGTGATCGACCACCAGCACTACCTCAAGGAGTCGGGGCTTGCGCCGGATATGACGCCCCAGCAAGCGGCCAGCGACTACGCGGAGCACCACAAACCGCCGGCGCCGGGTCCGATCGCCCGCGCGCGCGAGGCGATGGAGCATCTCGTCGAGCACATCCGCGACGATCTCACCGACTAGACGTCGTCCGGGATGAATGGGGCGATCCCGCCCGTGATTTCCAAAGCGCCCGCCTTTGGGAGTAGAATCGTGGTCTAGGCCACATGTCTAACTTCCATGTCAGCCGCCAGGCCAGTGAGCCGGTCTTCAAACAGATCGCCGGGCACTTGCGTGGACAGATCGCGGCCGGCCAGATGCGGTATGGCGAGGTCATCCCGCCCGAGCGTGAGATGTCCGAGTCCCTGCATGTCAGCCGGATGACGCTGCGAGCCGCCATTGATGAGCTCGTCCGGGAGGGTCTGCTTGTCCGTCAGCGCCGGCGCGGCACGGTGGTGTCCTCGATGCGGGTGCGCAAGAGCGCCACCATCGCCGGCTTCCTGTCCTTCAGCGAGGAGATGCGTCAGCGCGGGCTCGTGCCTACGTCACGTGTGCTGGCCTTCCGGGACGAGATTGCCGACTCCAGCATTGCCGCGCAGCTTGGCCTGCCGATTGGCGCGCATGTGATTGATCTCACCCGGGTGCGGCTGGCCAATGGCGAGCCAATGGCCCTGGAGCGCTGCCATCTCCCGTACGAGCGTTTCAGCCGCATAATGGCGTTTGATCTGTCAAAGGAATCGCTTTACGATATCCTCGCGCGCGAATTTGGCACCCGGCCGAGCGCGTGCGAGGAGACCATCGAAGCCGTCCTGCTCGAGAAGGCCGACGCCGAGGCCCTGTGTGTGCGGCCGGGCGATGCGGCGTTGATGGTGCGGCGGGTGACGCGCGACGAGCGCGGCACCGTCATCGAGGTCGAGCGGACGGTCTTCCGGGCCGATCGATACCGGATGGTGTTCTTCCGCCAGCGCTAAATCTGTGTGGGTGATCGGCGCGGGCCGCGAGGCGCGCGCTGTTTCAAAAAGAAGCGTTACGTTCTCGGATACGCTACAAAAGGAGTGAGGAAATGAAAAAGAGACTTCTCAATCTGAGCCTGGCCGCCACCGTGGCCGCGCTCGTCCTGTCGGCCTGCGGCGCGGCGACGCCCGCGCCAACGGCGGTACCGCCCAAGCCGACCGAAGCGCCGAAGCCGGCAGCCACCGCTGCACCGGCCGCGACGGCCGTGCCGGCCAAACCAACAGATGTGCCGAAGCCCGCCGCGACGGCCGTGCCGGCCGCCACGGTTGCTCCGACCTCACCGCCGCCTCCGCCACGCGTGGCCAAGGGCGGGCCGGTGCGCAAGAGCAGCAGCGGTTACAAAGGCACCCTGAACCTGTGGGTGCTGGGCTACACCCCGGGCAACGCATTTGGCAACCCGTTTGACAACGCGGTCACCCAATTCCAGCTCGAGAACCCGGACATCAAGATCGACATCACGGGCTATCCGCCGAATGACGAGGGCTTCACCAAGCTCAACACCGCGCTGCAGAGCGGCCAGGGGATCGACCTGTGGCGCATGCCGAGCGACCGCCTGCCCGGCTGGGTCAAGGACGGCCTGGCCTCCCCGATCGACGAGTATCTGACCGACGCCGACAAGGCTGACATCCTGCCCAACGTGCTGGACGTCACCCGCGTGGGCGGCGATGGCAAGGCCTACGCCTGGCCGCTGTGGGTGGTCCCGATGGGGATCTACCTCAACAAGGATGTCTTCGCCGAGGCCAAGGTTGACATGCCCTCGACCACCTGGACCTGGGATCAGTTCGTCGAAGCCGCCAAGAAGACGACCTTCAAGCGCGCCAACGGCGAGCAGGTCTACGGCTTCGCCGCCTTCGTCGATCCGGGCGTCGTCAACTCATGGGCGCTGTGGATGAACGAGGATCCGGCCGTCCGCCCGATCGGCAAGGACGGCAAGTTCGGATTCAACACGGCGGCCGCGGCCAAGGGCCTGCAGCGCTTCGCCGACCTGGCCCTGGTGCACAAGGTCACCCCGCCGGACTTCGGCAGCATGAAGGATTCCGACGTCAAGGGCGGCTTCCAGAACAAGCAGATCGCCATGATCGTCGACGCCACGGGCGCGGCCCCTGGGTTCAAGGGCGCCAACGTGAACTTCGACATCTACCCGCACCCGACTGTCAACGGCAACAAGCTGACGATCGGCGCGGTTGGTTTGATCGGCGTCGCGAGCAAGATCACCGACAAGGCCAAGAAGCAGGCTGCGATGGATCTTGGGCGCTACCTGACCAGCGGCGAAGTGCAGGAAGACGTGCCGCCGGCGAG
The DNA here is from genome assembly GCA_017998555.1 of Thermoflexales bacterium. GTDB lineage: Bacteria > Chloroflexota > Anaerolineae > J036 > Brachytrichaceae > Brachythrix. Next base: position 25,571 of record JAGOCU010000001.1, on the reverse strand, counting down.
CAACGTAACGACCGGTTTCTACCTGGCGCCGGGCGCGCGCAAGAGCGTGAAGATCGTTGACCCGCTCAACAAGTTCCTGCCCGTGCTGGCGGACATGTACGTCACTCCGCTGGTTCCGGACTGGGCCAAGTTCACCCGCCTGATGCACACCGAGTATCAGAACATCCTCTTCGGCAAGGCCAAGCCCGAGGAAGCGATGAAGCGGATCGAACAAGAAGCGACGACGCTTCTGACGAACAAGTAGTCGCGTGATTTGGCGCGCGACTCGCGCGCCAAATCACGTTAACGGACTTGACGCTGCGCCCTGCGCAGCGTCAAGTCCGCCCTGACCGGGGAGGGCCCATGAGAAAGTTCATCACCAAGCACGGCTGGAGCTACCTCTTCATCCTGCCCAGCATGCTCACCTTCACGGTCTTCACCCTGATCCCGGTGTTGTGGTCGTTTGTCATCTCTTTCCAGAAATACAGCCTGGCCCGGGGCGGACAGTGGGCCAATCCATTCTTCGCCAACTATGTGACGGCTTTCACCCAGACCCAGGGCGTGTTTGTGCGGGCGATCAGCAACACCCTGGTCTACAGCATTTGCACGGTGATCGTCAACGTCACACTTGGGTTGATCCTGGCCAGCCTGATCCAGCCGCTCTCGCACAAACTGCGCACCTTCTTCCGGGCGGCCTACTACCTGCCCGCAGTCAGCAGCGCGCTGCTGATCGGGATGACCTGGGCCTACATCTACAACGGAAGCTGGGGTTTCGCCAACTACCTGTTGCGCCTGGTCGGTCTGGCGCCAGTGCGTTGGTTGTCCGACCCCGACATTGCGATGTGGAGCATCATCGTCAGCACCCTGCTGACCGTCCCGGCCACGGCGGTGGTGTTGTTCAGCGCGGCGATGGGCAGCATCCCCAGCGACTACTATGAGGCGGCTGAGCTCGACGGGGCCGGCCCGATTCGCAAGTGGTGGTCGATTACGGTGCCCTTGATCAAGAGCACGACCCTGTATCTTGCGGTGATCTACACGATCGCCAGTTTTGAAGTCTTCGACAAGATCTACGTCATGGTCCCCAGCGGTGTGGCGAACAGCACCCAGACCATCGTCACTCAGATCTACAACAGCGCCTTCAAGGACTTCGACATGGGCGTCGCTTCGGCCCAGGCGCTGGTCCTCTTTCTGCTGATCGCAACAGTCGCGGTCTTTCAGTTTCGGATCTTCCGGACGGATGTGGAGTATTAGGCGTTGATAACGTTGATAACGTTACCAACGTTATCAACGTTATCAACGTTACCAACGAACATGACAAACGTAATCGCGCTCCCCCGGAAGCTCCGGCCCAGCCGCATCCTCGGTTGGGTCCTGCTCATCTTCACCACGGTCATCGCGCTGTTCCCGATGTACTGGCTCTTCACCAACGCGCTGACGCCGATCACGAGCACGCCGCCGCTTACGCCGGTGTTGATCCCCGCGTTCAGCCTGGACAATTTCACCCGCCTGGTAACGAACAACAAGTACTACATCAACTGGATGATCAACAGCCTGACCGTCGCCACGGCTGTGACGGTCTGGCATGTGTTCTTCGACACGCTCTCGGGGTATGCCTTCGCCAAGCGCAACTTCCCGCTGAAGAACGTCTTCTTCTGGATGATCCTCAGCACGCTGATGATCCCGCCCCAGGTCACCCTCATCCCGGTCTATCTGATCACACGGCAGTTGGACATCCTCGACACGCTTCTGGCGCTGATCATGCCCGGCACCGCCGCCGCCTTCGGAATCTTCCTGATGCGGCAGTTCATTCAGACCCTCCCGCGCGAGCTCGAGGAAGCGGCCCGGATGGATGGCTGCAGCGAGTTCGGCGTGTTCTGGCGGATCGTGCTGCCGTTGTGCAAGCCCGCCATCGCCGCCCTGGCCATCTTCACCTTTGTGCGCTACTGGAATGACTTCTTGTGGCCGGTGGTCGCGCTGAGCAAACCTCAGAACTACACCCTCACGGTCGGGATCGCCAACATGCAGGGCGAATTCATGACCGACTGGGGGATCATTTTCAGCGGCGCGGCGCTGTCGGCCCTGCCCATGATCATCTTCTTCCTGCTTTTCCAGCGCTATTTCCTCGAGGGCGTCCGGATGGGCGCCGTCAAAGGCTAGTGATTCCTCCCGGATTCGATATCCCCCGGCGGAGCCGGGGGATATCGAATCCGGGACAGATTGAAATCGTTCATCATGACCAATCCACTCAACGTTGCCGTGATCGGCGCGGGCCTGCTTGGCTCGCGCCACGCCCGTGTCTTCCACGAGCAGCCTGACGCGCGCCTTGCCGCCGTCATCGACGTCGATCCGCGCCGGGCGGGCGAGGTCGCCGGCCGCTATGGCGCCGCCGCCTATGCCAGCCTGGGCGAGGCGCTGCTCGGCACGCCCATCGACGCCGTGTCGATCGCGACCCCGGATCATCTGCACCACGATCTGTTTGTCGAAGCGCTCAAGGCCGGCAAACACGCGCTGGTCGAGAAGCCGCTGGCCACCAGCGCGGCCGAAGCCCGCTCGATGGTCGAGGCGGCCGCCGCGAGCGGGCGGGTGGCGATGGTCAACTACAGCCAGCGCTACGTCGCCGATCACGCCTGGATCCGCGATCGGATCGAAGCCGGCGAGATCGGCGCGCCGCGCTTCGTGATTTCGGTCAAGTTCGACACGCTCTCGGTCCCGACCGGCATGATCGCGTCATGGACGGCCCGCACGTCGCCGATCTACTTCATGTCCAGCCATGATCTCGACCTGACCCACTGGATGCTCAAATCCGACCCGATCGAAGTGGTCGCCCGGGACGTGAGCGGGGTGTTGCAGGGGCGGGGGGTGGATGCGGCCGACGGGCTAAACGCCCTGATCCGTTTTGGGAACGGCGCCAGCGCCAATTTCCATACGTCTTGGATCCATCCGAACACGTATCCCAAGATCGCGGATGGCTACATCCAATTCATCGGCAGCGAAGGCGCGATCTTCTACAACAACCGCACCCGCACAGCGGAGATTTTCAACACGCGCGGCGGGCATAAGGTCGAGTTCACCGGCCCGCACACCGCCGACGAGGTCGGGGGGCGGATCACCGGCGCGTTTGTGTCCTCGCTGCGGCACTTCATCGAATGCATCCGCGACGGGCGCGAGCCGGACACGAGCGCGCGCCGGGCGCTGCCGATGGCCCTGGCCCAGGCGGCCATCCTGGACAGCGCGCGGACGGGGCAGTCCGTCGCGCTTTAGCGCCCAGCAGTATTCCGGAAGCGATAGTCCCCGGCGAAGCCGGGGACTATCGCTTCCGGAGATCGCCCATGAGCGTCAGCGCCTTTGCGTTGCGCGGGGCGTCGAGGAAAGTCTCGAACTCGAGCGTATAGCCGCCGGGGTCGAGGGCCATGAAGCCGCGCACGCCGATGGCCTGGCTGGTGCCGAGCGGGCGGAACACCGGCGCGCCCAGTTTGGTCAGGTGGGCGTGCCAGGCGTCCACATCATCGGTCACAAAGGACAGGATAACGGGCTTGTCGGCCGCCGGCTTGTGCGTGCCGTGCTCGGCGTCGACCAGCCCGACCCATGCCTGGGGGGTGATGGCGTAGATCTTGCACCAGCCCTGGTCGATGACGAGGTCGAGGCCGAGCGCCGATTCATAGAACTGGCAGGCGCGCGGCAGATCGTCGTAGTACAGGAAGGTGATGGTGGCCTGGGTTGAAAGGGAGGGCATGCCGATATTGTCGCGCGGAAATCGCCTGCGGAGCGAGCGGCGCTTCGTGATACATTTGCCGACATGTCCGAATCTATGAACGAAGCGCCCACCCACGCGCCTGTCAGCCGGCCAGCCTTGTATGCCGGACTGCTGGCTCTACTGGGTCTGGCGGCGCTGTTCATTGTGCTGGTGAATCTGCCCGCGCCGCGGGCGGCCGCGCCCCAGTTGGCGGGGGCTCTGGCGCCGGTCAGCCTGGCCAGCCCCATTCCAACCCCGCGCACGGCGCTCTCGGCCCTGCCGACCTTCACCCCGGTTCCGGCCTCAGCCATCGCCGCGGCGGTGAATCAGGCCAATCCGCAGTCTGGTCAACCGCCGGCCGGTTCGCTTCCGCTCACGGTGGCGCGCCTGCTCGGGTCCGAGGGCAATGGCCCGGGCCAGTTCCTTGAGCCGCGAGCGATCGCAGTGGGCAAGGATGGCCGTGTGTATGTCACCGACACGGGCAATCGGCGGGTGCAGGCGTTCGATTCCGAAGGGCGCTATCTCTTCGCCTTCGATTCTTCGGACGGCGAGAACAAGTTTGGCGAGCCGTTTGGGATGGTGATGACAACCAAGGGCGAGCTGATCGTGATGGACGCGGAGGATGGCCGGATGTATCGCTTCGATGCGAATGGCCGCCCGCTCGGCGCGCTCGAAGCAAACACGCGCTTCTACAAACCGCGCGGGTTTTCGATCGACAAGAGCGACAATCTCTACATCGCTGACACCGGCGGCTCGCGCATTGTCAAGCTGGATCCTGATGGGAACGTCGTGCTCTCGCTCGCCGAGCGCGGCAAAGGCCCGGGCCAATTCGATCAGCCGTGCGATGCGATCGGCGATCCGAGCGGCGAGATCTGGGTGTCGGACTGCGTGACAGGGCGAATACAGTTGTTCAGCCCGGATGGGGCCTTCAAGCTGCAGTTTCCCATCGCCATTTCCGATCCCCTGAACGGTTCTCGGCTGGCCCTCGGGCCGGATCAGACCCTGTATGTCGCGGCCGCTCCGGCTCACAAAGTGCTGAAGTACAGCCGGACGGGGCAGTTGCTCGGTGACTTCGGCAGTGAAGGCCGCGAGGCCGGCCAATTCCGCATTCCCACGGGCATCATGTTCGCGGGCACGGCGATCTGGGTGGCGGATACGCTGAATGGCCGGGTTCAGAAGCTGCAGATCAAGTGATGCTGAAGACGATTCTCAGGGCGCTCAGATTGGCGGCGGGTCTCGGCGCCATCGCGCTGGCGATTACGGCGCAAACCAGAATCGTCAACGGAATCGTGCCGCCGGAAGCGCTCACGCAGTACGCGATCGCCGTCGCCTTGTGCGCCGCTGCCTTTGCCACGACCGACGCCGCGACGTTTGCGGGTAACAGGCTGTTCGCGCCGGGACCCGCCGGCGGCGGACGCCGATCTTTCAGCGTTGTCAGGTTCGCGATCGCCGCTCTTGCGGCTGTGATTGCCGGACTGGGTGTTGTTCAATTCCTTCAGAAGGAGAATGGCGCCGGTTGGTCGCTCTTTCTAGTCGGTATCGCGCTGTATGCCATCGCATTCAGCGGAACACCCTGGCGTCAATTGGCGGCCGAGGAAGAGGCCCGTGAGAGAGCCGCGGGCGGCTGGTGGCGGGCCACCCTTCGGCTGGTCTGGGCGATGGCGCCGGTGCTTCTGCTGGTAGGGCTGGCCCTGGCCATGCGTCTGCCGATGCTGAATGAGTTTCCTTTCGGTGTCTGGTTTGACGAGGGAGCCATCGGCATCTTCGCGCGACGGATTCTGAATGAACCGGCCTTCCGGCCGGTGTGTTGCGAGCCGAGCACCCTGCCCGCGCATTTCCAGTATCTGGCGGCCGCATCCTTTTCGTTGTTTGGCGTGGGACAGGTCGCGCTGCGTCTCGTCGCGGTTGGCTACGGCGTCATCACGGTGGTCGTCAGTTACTTCCTGTTTCGGCGTTGGTTTGGTCCGCGATTGGGGTGGGTGGCGGCAGCGGTATGGGCGTGTCTCCGATACATGATCATTTGGTCGCGGCTTGGGAACGACTGGCTTTCGCCGCTTCCTTTCGAAACCATCATCATTCTGTTCTTTGACAAGGCGCTTGACACCAAGCAGTTGCGTTACTTCGCCTGGGCAGGATTGGCCATGGGCGTCAGCCTGGGTTTCTACTACCCCACCCGGCTCTTCTTTGGGGTCATTGCCGTGTTTGGTCTCGTCGTGATCATCGCCTGGATCCTGCGCCGCACGCTGCTGGCCAGGCGTTTCCCGGGCGCGCTGCCGTGGAGAGCGGCGGGTCTTCGGGCTGGACAAGCCATTGCCGTTGGCGCCATAGGCCTCGCCATCGGCGGAATGCCGGTGATTCAGTTTGCGGCGACGAACTGGGCCGAATTTACCGGGCGACAGGCAAATATCTCGATCTTCACGAAGCGCGATGAGCCCGACCTGGGCAAGGCGCTTCAGAAACAGGTCGAGAAGCACATCCTCATGTTCAATGTGCGGGGCGATGGAAACCCGCGGCACAACTTCCCTGGCGAGCCGATGCTCGACCCCATCATTGGCGCGCTGGCGGTGCTGGGCCTCGCCCACGCGCTCACGCGTTTCTATCGGCCGGTGAACGCCCTGATGTTGATCACATTTGTGGTCATGCTGTCGGGGGCGATCTTCTCGATTGATTTCGAAGCGCCCCAGTCGCTGCGCGCGATTGGCGTGCAGCCGGCCATCATCTTCTTCGCCATCACGCCGCTCGCGCTCGTGGGCCGGACCGCGAACGATTTGCTGGCGCCTTTGTGGCGGCGGGATCGGCTGCGCCGGTATGCGCTGCCGGTGTTGAGCGTCCTGACTTCAGGGGCGCTCGCGTTGGGCGTCTTTGTGGTTGGACGCTACAACTACGAGCTGTACTACGGCAAACAGAGAAACGCGTTCGCGGTGTATGCCGACCACTCGACGGCTGAAACGATCACCGCCAATGAAATGAACCGCCTCAGCCGCGACTACGACTTGATCGTGACCACGGCCTATATCGGCACACCCAGCGTGCAATTTGTCGCGCCCGACGCGGCCCGCAAGGCCAAATCCTGGTCGGGCTCGGAACCGCTCGAGCTGCCATCAGGCGGCAATCGCGGTGTCGCCATCCTCCTGGAGCCGCGGCTGAGCGTCGCGTTCAACCAGCTCCGGCGCATGTTCCCCAATGCGACCTTCCGCCAATTCGTGGCGCCCATGGGCGGCGGCTCCGAGATGGTGCTCGAGGCCATCATTTCGCCCAGTGACTTGCGCGCGGCGCAGGGTCTTGCCGCATTCATCTATCCCGGCGGCGATTTCAAGGTTTTGCCCGCGCGGCAACTTGATCTGCCGCTGGCCGCCCTGGACGGGTCCGCCGCGGGCATGGGGACAACGTTCGGTGCCGAGATGCGCGGCGCATTGAACGTCACCCGCGACGGCCTGTATGGTTTCTCCGTCCGCGGCGCCGCCGGGGCCGAGTTGTTTGTTGATGAGTTCCCGGTCCGGTCTGAGCCGATCGCCCTGGCCCGCGGCACGCACAGCGTCCGGGTGAGGATCCCGGACGCGGCAGGCAAGACGGAGCTGATGTGGCAACCTCCCGGCGCAACGATGGCATCGATTCCCGGCGCGGCCCTGTTCAAGCCGCCCGCATCGGCCAGCGGCCTGCTGGCCCGCTACTATCGGAGCGCGCAATGGGAAGGCGCGCCGGCGTTTACCCAGATCGAGCCCGAGATCAACTTCTACTATCACATTTTGTCCTTGCCGCGACCGTATTCCATCGAATGGATCGGCAAGCTGTACGCGCCCAGAGCCGGCGCGTATGTCCTGTCCACCGAGTCGCGGGATGAGTCCTTCCTGTCGATCGATGAGAAGCTCATCATTGAGAATCGATCCGACGGCGCGCCCGTCAATGCGACGTTGACCCTGACCCAGGGCTGGCATGACATTCGTCTGCGCTTTTCGGACCGGACCGGCGGCACCAACATGTATCTGTACTGGACGCCACCCGGTGGAAAGCGCGAAATCATCCCCTTCCGCTACCTGGCGCCACCCATGGGCGCCTACCCGGATCCGGATGCGATCGCCGCCTTGCCCGAACCCGCCCCCGTCAAGAACGCGATCGCCCCGATACCCGGGCAGGGCGAAACACAGGCGACTGCCGCAGGCGTCGTTATCCCCGCGCCGGTCTTGTCGCTGCCCTCGTTTCAGTTGCCGCAGATTCAACTGCCGCAGATCGGAGCGATCCAGCCCGCGAATCCCAGCGCAACCCCTGTTCCCGCCCAGCCGGGCAGTTTGCCTGCAACACCTCAGGGCAGCCCCGGATCGAGCGCCCAGCCGCAGCCGGCGGTTGTGCCCGTCCTCAAAGTCACCCCTGTCCGCGTCGTTGGGAAGGCCGGAACCGGAAATGGCGAATTCGACACCCCGCACGGAATCGCCGTCGGGAACGATGGCCGGGTATACGTAGCCGACACAGGCAACAAGCGCGTGCAGGCGTTTGACGCGGATGGCAAATTCCTGTTCGAGATCAAGGGCGGCGCCGAAGAAAACTTCGCCGAACCGTATGACCTGATGTTTGCGCCCAGCGGGGAACTGTTGGTTCTCGACTCCGAAGCGGGCTGGATCTACCGCTTTGACGCATCGGGCAAAGCATTGGGAAGGATGGGCGGGCTGGATCTGCGCTTCTACAAACCGCGCGGATTCGGCGCGGATGCCCAGGGCAATCTTTACATCGCCGACACCGGACGCTCGCGCCTGGTCAAGCTCTCGCCCTCCGGTGATTTCCTGCTCGACGTCGGCGTGCGAGGAAGCGGCCCGCTGCAGTTCATTGAACCCAGCGAAGTCGGCGTGGCCCCCAACGGCGAGATCTATGTCACGGATCTGCCCAACCGCCGGGTCCAGCGCCTGGCGCCGGATCTGACCTACATCGGCGAATTCGCGATTCCGCAAGCCGGCCCGGCGACGGGCCCGTACATCGCATTTGCGGGAGACGGTTCGCTGCTCATGACGGCGCCCGAACCCCACAAGATTCAGCGCTACTCGGCGAGCGGCAATCTTCTGAGCGACTATGGAGGATTTGGCGAGACGCTGGGTGGCATGCGCCTGCCCACGGGAATCTCGTTGAAGGGGAGCAGCCTGTGGGTGGCCGAATCCGGAAACAACCGAATCCAGAAATTCGAGTTTTCGCCCTGAGCGCAGGCGGGCGGTGTGCCGGATAATCGCTGAGCGGACGACCTATGAAACGACTGAGAAATCCCCTGATCGCGCGGCTGGCGTTGCGCCTGGTTCTATTGGGCGTGGCGATTGGCCTTGGCGTGATTGCGCTCAATACCAGGGGCCCGCTCCCGCTGATCGGCGCGCTTGTCGCGGCCGTGCTCGCGCTTCGCCCCATCGACCTGTCGCAGATCCCGCGCCGGGCGAACACCGAAGTGATCTCGTCTGCGGCAGGGGACGCCGGGGAGGCGCAGGAAGCGAGCCCGGCGGAATCAATAGGCGCTTCAGCCCGCGCGTTGTCAAGCATCCTGTTGTCGAATCGCAACGCGGTTCTGCCAGGTGTCGCGGCGCTTTTCGCCTGCGCCTCCGCCGTCCTCGTGCCAGAAGCATCGCTGACGCTCGTCAGCGCAGCGCTGTGGATCGCCGGAGTCGGCGTTGCGATCGCCGGTATTCGGCTGCTGGATGCAGAGAGGAGAACGGGCGCTCCGCCCCGCGCGGGGCTGGATCGAATCGACATCGCGGCCATGGTGGCGATCGGTCTGGCGGCTCTCCTGGTGCGCGGCTACGACCTTGCCAACTATCCTCCGTTTGTGCACGGCGACGAAGGCTCGCAGGGACTCGATGTGTTGCGTTTGATCGCCGGGGGAACGCCGTCGTTCGCCAATGTGCAGACGACCTTTGGATTTGCCCAACTGTTTATCTACATTCAGTCGGTCTTTGTGCGGTTGTTCGGCGCAAACGAGGTTGGCCTCCGGGCCGCTTCGCCCCTCTTTGGGGCGCTGACGGTGGCAATGACCTATGCCGCCGCCCGTGTCGCCTTTCGGAGCCGATTCATCGCCGTCTGCGCGGCGGTGATCCTGACAACCCTGCACGTCAACGTGCACTACAGCCGCATGGCGATGCCGACGATTGAGGCCTCTGCCTGGGTGCCTCTCACCATGGCCGCGCTCTCGTTGGCCGAGCGCAAACCTGACTCGGCGAAGTCCGGCCCCCTGCTGCCATTTCTCGTGGCCGGGTTGGCGACCGGACTCGCGCAATATTTCTATGCGGCAGGACGCCTGGCTGCTGTCCTGCTCATCCTGTGGCTCGCGCGCATGGCGCTGATGAAGTCGCTGTCCTGGAAGCAGCTGGGGGCGGTCGCGCTCGGGCTGTTCGTGATCGGGGCCCCGCTCGCGGTTGAATACCTGGCGCGCCCCGAGATGGTTTTCAGCCGGGCCCAGGGGGTCAGCATCTTCAATGAGCCGATCTACAAGCACACGCTCGGCCCCGATGCGGAACTGCCGCGCGATCTGGGACTGCTGCTTGGGACGCAGACCCAGCGCACGCTCGAGTTCTTCGTGTTTCGGGGCGACACGTCCGGTTTCTACACGTCCGAGATCCCGCCGTTCGATGCCGTGTCCGCCGCCCTGTTCTGGGTTGGTTTCGGGATCATGCTCTTCCGTCTGAAGCGAACTGCGGAATTCATGACGGTGACCTGGCTCATCTCGACGGTCGTGCTGGGCGCCATTCTGAATCTGGACGCGCCGGGCGGGCCGCGCCTGGTGATCGCCCATGCGGCCATGGCCATCATGGCCGCCTATGGCCTGTGGCAGATCTGGTTGTTGATCTCGGCGGTGAGTGGTCCAATCCTGCGCTGGCTCGCCGCGCCGCTCGTCGCCGGCGCTCTGGCCTTCATCTGTCTGACAAACCTGAACACATACTTCGTCACCTACGCCACGCGAGCCGACTTCAGTGATGGGATCCGGATCGTGCGTGAGCTCGCTGAGGATCAGGGGCGCTACGACGCGTATGTCATGGGCAATCCCACCTGGGTCGGATTCTCGGTCACGCGTTTCATGGCCAGCAAGGCGACGATCGCGGCGGCAGAGAAGGCAAGCGAGTTGCCTGCCACGGGCAGGGATGGCCGCGGCATTGTCGTGGTCGCGATGGCCAGGTCGGCGCCCGAACTTGAGGCCTACAAGAACGCGCATCCGGGCGGACGCTCATCTTCGTATGTGCTGCGGGGCCAGTTGCTGTTCTCGACCTATCGAATTCCTCCCGCCCCATGAACAACGTTTCCACATCGGATTCCCGCCGCAGCAGGGTCATGCGCCTTGTTCGTCTCGCGTTATTGGCTGTCGCGCTCGTCATCGCGATTCGCGCCTACAACGACAAACAAGTGGCGGGAATGGCCCTCGCGGCGTTGTTGGCGCTCGTCGCCTTCTTCCGGATCGGCGACCTGTCGCGCGATCTGCCCACTCCGCCGCTTCGCCAGACCCTGCTGGCCGCCAAAGACCTGATCGCAGGCCACCCCATCCAGGCGCTGGGCGGCCTGGCGCTGCTCTTTGCGGCGGCGGGCGCGTTGCTGGCCCTGGGCGCCCCGATTGGGTGGGTTCCCGTGGCGCTGTGGGGATTTGGCATTCTGACGATGATCGCCGCCGCGTTCTTGAGCGACACGCGAACCGACGCCGTCAAGCTGCCAGCGGTGATGCGGCGGGCGCTGACACAGCGCGCCATTCTGTTGGAGATCGGCGCAGTGGCGCTCATCTCGCTCGTGGCCCTGTTCCTGCGGGTGTATGACAACGCCCACATACCGGCGAACATGCACGGCGACGAAGCTGAATCCGCCTGGCGCGGCCTGCGCATCCTGATCGGGCCGGAACCGCTGCCGCCCTTCATCACCTCGTACGACTGGTATCAACTTCCAACGTTGTATCACTATATTGACGCGTTCTTCATGGCGATTTTCGGGAAGAACGAAATAGGCATGCGCTGGTCGGCGGCCGCCTTCGGCGCGGGCACCATTCCGGTTCTCTACGTCTTCGCCCGCCTGGGCTGGGGGCGCATCGCCGGTTTCGGGTCGGCGCTTCTCCTCACCGCGAGCCATACGCATATCCAGTACAGCCGCATGGGCGGCGGTTTTATCCACCCGTCATTGATGATGGCGGCGACCGCGTTGCTGATCATCATCGCGGCCCGGGGCGGCCGGCGCATGCTGGTCTTTGTCGGCATGGGCCTGGTGATGGGGCTTGCCCAGTACATGTACGCGTCCGCCCGGCTCCTGCCCGTTGTCGCCGCGCCCCTCCTGCTGATCCTGTGGCGAAGAAAACTGATCGACTTCAGGCACATTCTGGTGACGGGTCTCGCGGCGGCGATCAGTCTCGCGCCACTGTTGGCGTGGTACGCCGCAAATCCGTCCACATTCGGCGGACGCATGGATGAGGTCTTCATTCTGACCAACAGCAGCATCCGCCACACGCTTGGCGCGGATGCGACCCTGGCCAAGGATTTCGGGCGGCTTGCGGCATTGCAGTTCGAGCGCATCTTTGGCTACTTCACGAACAAGGGCGATGCCGGCGGCAAATACCTGATCAACTTCCCGGGATTTGACGCCACGACGGTTGTCCTCATGTGGCTTGGAATTGCCCTGGCCTTTACCAGGACGCGTCGTTTTGCCGAACAAACCGTGCTCGTCTGGTTTGGGCTTGGCGTGTTGATCGGCGGCTTGTTGACCATCGACGCGCCCAGTGGCAACCGCCTGCTGGCGGCGATGCCACCGGTATTTGTCTTCGGCGGGATCGCGTTGCAGCGCCTCGTCGACGGAATGGGCGCGCTGGCCGGGTCCTTCGCCGCGCGGACTAAACAGGCCGTGGTTGCGCTGGCGGGGACGGCGGCGATTGCGCTGGTGACCGCCCTGGTGTTTCCGCAGAATCTCAACACGGTTTTTGTGGAAGCGCCGAAAGTGGCCGAGAACATGCTGCCGATCCTGGCCGGTCGCGAGCTGGCGCCCTATGACGGCAAGGACTGGAAAGCGTATGCGATTACGTTGCCCGGCATGTACGGCAACTACGCGCCCGTGAAATTCCTGGCCTACAAAATCGTCGCAGACACCATCCAGCGCGCGGATGAAGCGGTGCCCGCGACGGATGGGCGCGGCACCATCATCATTGCCTCCTCCAACAACGAAACCGAGTACCAGAAGGTGAAGGCAAGACTTCCGGGGGGTGTTGAGCACATCCAACTGGATCAGCGCGGGAACCTGGTGTTCAAGTCGTATCGGATTGAGGGCCAGCGATGAGTGACTTGCACGACTCGGGCGTGGCCACGGCCGGACAACCGCGGAATCGCGCAGCCAACCACGTCGTTGTCGAGATTGCGATCGCGGGCCGCAGGCTGAACCTTTGGCCGTATCGTCTTGCGCCGCTTGTGGGCGGCGTTGTCGCGCTCGCGCTGGCGGCTGCGGCGGAGACGCAAATACGGCAGAGCGGAACGACTGCGCTCAATATCGCGCTGTATGTGAGCGCGGCCATCCTCTTCGCCTTAAGCGCGATCGGGCTGCCCCGTGGGGCCAGCGATCGCCCGGCGGACATCGCCCAGGCGATCCCGTCCCGGCGCGCGCGCATCGTGGCGTGGGCGGTCCCGATCGCGGCGATCCTCATTGCGGCCGGCCTGGCCCTGGCTTGTTTTGAAGCGTTACGCAAGGACATCAAGGCTCCCTCGGCGCCTGGGCTGTGGCTGGGCGCCATGGCCGTGTTGATCGGCGCAGCGGCGCTTTCAGGCCGCCCCCAGGCCTGGCCCGCCCGCTGGGGCGTCGAGACCCTGCCGGGTTCATACGCGGCCCGCGCCTTGATGCGCTATGCGTTGTTGATCCTCTTCTTGATCACGGTGGCGGCTCGCGTGCTGTGGCTCGACCGTCTCCCGATCGGGATCAATCCTGATGAGGGCGATCGGGCCGGCCGCATGGCGGTGAACATCGTGCGCGGAAGCAACACCCAGGGTCTGTTTGAGAGCGGCTGGTATTACATCAGCATGGTCTATTTCACCCTGCTGGCGGGCTTCATGAAAATCGTGGGGCTGGGATTTGCCCAGGCCCGCCTCTTCCACGCCCTGTGTGGCATTGCCACGGCAGGGCTGGTCACCGTCATCGGCCTGCGGAATTTTGGTTGGCGGATCGGGTTGCTGGCCGGAGCGTTGCTCAGCCTGATGGGGATCGCCCTGCAGTTTTCGCGGGTGACGACCGAGGCCACCGTAACGGCGCTCTGCTGGACGGCCAGTCTGGCCTGTTTCTACGAAGCAGCCAGAAGCGGGAAGCTGTGGGCATGGGCGGCTGCCGGGATCCTGGGCGGCCTTTCCATCTACTTCTATCCGTCCGGGCGAATGTGGGCGCTTTTCGCGGTCGGCTGGTGTCTGTATCTGCTCATTCGGGGCCCTCACCGCGGCCGCGTCGCGCTGGGTGTCGCGCTGGCCGCGGTCGGTTCGCTTGTCGCCGTTGCGCCCTATTTCGGCAACATCTGGAACAAGATGGTCGAGTTGACGCTGCGATTTGACCAGACCTCGGCGCTCAATCTCGAGAATGCGCGCAGGCTGATCTACTACAACCCGCAGTGGTCGATGCCCCAGTTGATATTGGAACAACTCCGGCGCTCCATCTTTGTTTTTGATGCCTATCCAGATGGCGGCGGGTTGTGGCCGCACCTGAAACCCATCACCCAGCCGGTGCTGGCGCTGCCCATCCTGCTCGGTCTGGGGTGGGGATTGTTTCGTTGGCGAGATCCGCGGGCCGTTGCGCTCACGATGTGGTTCTGGGCGGGCGTGGTGGGGATGATTACCACGGTGGAGACCCCAAATGTCCAACGGATGGGAACTGCTATCCCAGCGCTTGCCCTGATTGCGGCCCTGGTCATTGACAGCGTTGCCCGCCGGGTCGAACTGGCCGGTCAGGCGCTCACCTCGTCCGACGCGCCGGCCATGCGGCCACGGCCCTGGGTCAAAGGGGTCGCCACCCTCGGCGTATTTGTGTTTGCCGGGCTGGTGATGCTCGCCGAGGGTCGTTTTTACTTCGTGGACTACGCCAAGATGGATCTGTGGCGCCCCTGGAACGCGGAAGCCGACGCCACCCGGGCTGAAGGCCCATCGACGCAAGTCGCAACGCTCAGCCGATCGTTCCACATGATTACTTCGGGCTGGGTGCAGCTCCTGGCGCTGGACACGCCCAAAGGCGGCATCAAGGCGCCCGGCGCATCGCTGCCCCTGACGCAAGAACCTGACAAGAATCTCACCTTCATCGTCTATCCGCAGGAAAGCCAGTACCTGCCTTATCTGCGGGACATCTATCCCCTCGGCAGTTCGTCCCGCGTGACCGACACCTCTCAGCCGCAGAGCGATCGGCTGCTCTTTACGCTCTATCGCGTGCCAATGCAGGCGCTGCAGGCCAGTCATGGCGCGCTGGTCACACCCGCAGGGGGCGCGCCCCAGCGTGTGGAAACCCTGGGCGCTGCGCCGCGCGGCTGGAAGCGCATTCCATCGGCGATGACCTGGACGGCAGGGCTGCGGGTCGAGCAGTACTGGAATTACACCTTCAAGCTTGGCGCGGGCCCCGCGCGCCTGCGGATCGACGGTCGCGAGATCCTCGCGGCAGTTGAGGGACAGGACGGGGCAACGGCAACCGTGTCGCTGGCCCGCGGCGATCATTTCGTCGAACTGGAAGGGGTCATTGTCGATGCGTCGAAACCCCCGCTGCTCGAATGGGCGCGGGTTGTTGACCTGGCTCAGCCCGCCCGGACAGAGCCCATCCCCGCCCGTCTGCTGGATGCCGCGATGTCGGCGCCTCGGGGACTGTTCTCCACCGTGATTTTTGGCGACACGCCCGCCGGGCGGCAGTTGCGCATCGACAATGCGCTTGCCACGTGCTGTTTCAGCGACCAGATGCGAGCGCAAGGCAGACCCTATGTCGCGCACTGGCAGGGCAGCCTGATCGCTCCTCGATCGGGCGTTTTCGAGATCAGCCTCCTGTCTGAAGGCGCCGCCACGCTCATGATTGGCGAACGCGTCGTCCTCGACGTGCCGGCAAATGGCGATGTCCGCTCCGTTTCGGTTGCGCTATCGGCTGGCGCGCAACCCATCGATCTGGTCTATCGCTCGCCGCAGGGCGGGGGAACGCTGGAACTCGCCTGGACGCCGCCTCAGGGAGAACGCTCCATTATTCCGCCTTCGGCGCTGCGGCCACCGCCCGGGGTTGGGGTCGATGCGCCGGTCAAACCTGAGCAATTGGGTGGGCAGCCCGTCGACGCGCCCATCGACCTGTCGCCGTAGCGAATCGGCGATGAATCATTCGAGCCGGAACCTCGCCATCTTTGGCCTGCTGCTCGCGCTGGCTGGTGGATATCTGGCGCTTCAAACGCCTTTTGGCCCGCTTCCCGTGGCGCTCTGGATCGCCGGCATGCTGTTCGTCATCACTGCCGCCTGGCGTGAGGATGCGCTCGCCGTTGCGCCCCCCCTTTCCAGGCGGCTGAGCAGGCCCGCTGTTCGCATCGAAGCGCTGGGTGTCATCCTGGTCTGTCTGGCGGCCTTCGCCCTGCGCGCCTGGGACCTTGAGCGTTTTCCGCCGTTCATGCACGGCGACGAGGCGGAATCCGCCTGGCGCGGGTTGCGGATCTTGATCGGCCCAGACCCGTTGCCGCCTTTCATCACCTCCCCTGATTGGTACGATCTGCCGACGCTCTATCACTATGTCGAAGCCGCTTCCATGGCGGTGTTTGGGCTGACCGCGGGGGGTGTGCGGATGGTGTCGGCGATCTCCGGCGCCCTGACCGTGCCGTTGATTTACGTGATCGCCCGGCTGAGTTGGGGCCGCCTCGCCGGCGCGCTTTCCATGCTGTTCGTCGCGTTTGGCCACACGCACCTGCACTTCAGCCGATTCGGCGGCGGCTATGTTGAGGCGTCGCTGATGATGGCGCTGATGATGCTGCTGATTGTGATTGCCGCCCGCGGCCGGCGCAGCATGCTGCTTTTTGTCGGGATTGGGCTTGTGATTGGACTGGCGCAATACATGTACGCGTCGGCTCGTCTGCTGCCAATCGCGGGAGGTATTCTGCTCGCCGCGCTCCTGTGGCGCCGCAAAATCGGATTGACCCAGGTCGGCCTCGTCGCGCTCGCGGCGTTTGTGGCCGTCGCGCCGCTCGGCGCCTGGTATCTCCAGAACCCGGGAACCATCAGCGGCCGGATGAACGATGTCTTTATCCTCAACGCCAGCGCCCTGACCCACACACTTGGCGCGGATTATGCGATGCCGCGCGACCTCGGCCGGCTGGCGAGCCTGCAGATCTCACGCATCGGCGGATATCTGATGAATGCCGGTGACACGAGCACCAAATACGCGCGCGAGTTCCCAGGCTTTGACCTGATCACTGTCGGCCTGTTCTGGTTTGGGCTGACCCAAACCCTGTTTCGTGCGCGGCGGTTTGGCGAGTTTGCGTCGCTCACCTGGTTTTTGGCCGGTTTCACCACGGCCGGCCTCCTGACGATCGATGCGCCGAGCGCGAATCGCCTGCTGGTCGCAATCCCATCCGTGTATCTTCTCGCGGGGTACGGCGCTCAGCGTGTGGCTGCACTGATCGCCGCCGTCGTTGGCCGCATACGCGCGGGTGCGCGTCCAGCGGCGTCTGGAATCGCCGCGGCTGCCCTTTTTATCGTCGTTCTTGGCGTTTCGATCCCCTATAACCTCAACATCGCCTTTGTGGCCTACCCGCTGGTCTCGGGCCCGATGGCGCCGATCATGACCGGACGCGAGCTGGCGCCGCTCGATGGCGGCGAGTGGCGCGCCTATGTCATGGGTCTGCCCACCATGTATGCCGACTATGCGCCTGTGCGCTTTCTCGCCTACAGGATCAAGGCCGGCGACCTGTTGCGTGCCGCCGACCTGACGCCCGCCCTGGACGGGCGCAAGACCATCGTCGTGGCTTTGCCTGTCAACTATGGCGAATATGAACGGGTCAAACAACGCTTCCCGGGCGGTGAAGAGCATGAGGGCTTCGACCTCCGCGGAAACTCGGTCTTTCGGTCGTATCGTTTTCAATAACCCGCGTGCGGCGGCCCGCGCGGTCGCTACAATACCGCTTCGATGTCGTCCCCAGTTGTGTTTTCCCCGCGCAGGCAATCTCCCCCCTCCCCGTTGCTAACCGCCCTGCCCACTCCCGAGCAGTCCCGCGCCCAGTCCCTGGCCCTCACCGTCATCGTCCCGGTCTACAACGAGCGGCACCTGGTGGCCGCCAGCGTGGGACGTCTGCTGGCGTTGACGAGCGAGTTCATCTCCCGCCTCGAAGTCATCATCGTCGACGACTGCAGCACCGACGGCAGTCGCGAGGTGCTGGAGCGCCTGGCCGGCGAGGATGCGCGCATCCTGCTTATCCGCCATGAACGCAATCAGGGCAAAGGCGCGGCCATCCGGACCGCCCGCGACCACGCCACCGGCGATGTGTGCGTCATCCATGACGCCGACATGGAGTACAACCCCGAGGATCTGGCCCGCCTGATGGTGCCCTTCATTC
>JAGOCU010000001.1:0-7250 GCA_017998555.1 Thermoflexales bacterium | reverse complement strand
AATCAGGGCAAAGGCGCGGCCATCCGGACCGCCCGCGACCACGCCACCGGCGATGTGTGCGTCATCCATGACGCCGACATGGAGTACAACCCCGAGGATCTGGCCCGCCTGATGGTGCCCTTCATTCGCGAAGGCGCGGATGCCGTCTTTGGCTCGCGCTATATCTCGGCCGAATATCGCCGGGCGCTGATGTATCGCCACACCCAGATCAACAACACCCTCACCGCGTTTTCGAACTGGCTGACCGATCTGGATCTGACCGACGTCGAGACCTGCTACAAGGCGGTCAAGACCTCGCTTTTCAAGTCCATCCCCCTGCGCTCGAACGATTTCCGCTTCGAGGTGGAGCTGGCGATGAAGCTTGCCAA
The DNA here is from genome assembly GCA_017998555.1 of Thermoflexales bacterium. Classification (GTDB taxonomy): domain Bacteria; phylum Chloroflexota; class Anaerolineae; order J036; family Brachytrichaceae; genus Brachythrix. The sequence goes on along the minus strand of JAGOCU010000001.1, from coordinate 6,882 downwards.
GCGCCGCGCCCGGATCTACGAAGTGCCGATTCGCTATTCACCGCGCAGCTATGAGGAGGGCAAGAAGATCCGGGCCCGCGACGGCGTGCTGGCGATCCTGGCCATGCTCAAATACGCCGTCATCGACGATATCTACCGCGAGGACGAATACGGCTCGAACATCCTGAACGATCTGCAATCGGCGCGCCGCTTCAACCAGTGGATGGGCGACACGCTTCGGCCCTTTCTCGGCGACCGTATCCTCGAGATCGGGGCTGGTATCGGCAATCTGACCAATCAGTTCATCCCGCGCGAGCTGTATGTGGCCAGCGACATCAACCCGCATTACCTGGAGTACATGCGCTCGTACGCCATCGGCAAACCGTACTTGCGCGTGATGCGCGTCGACGCGGGCGTGGCGGCCGATTTCGCCGGCATTCAGGGCGCCTTCGACACCGCCATCATGATCAACGTGCTCGAGCACGTCCCAGATGAGCAGCTCTCCCTGCAGAACTTGCGCACGGCATTGGCGCCGGGCGGACGGGTCGTCATCCTCGTGCCGCAGCATCCCGGGCTGTACGGCTCGCTCGACGAAGTGCTTGAGCACCGCGAACGTTATACATCGGCCGGGCTGCGCCGCTCGCTTGAGACGGCGGGTTTCGAAGTGGAGCGCGTCTTCGACTTCAATCGGATCTCCGTGCCGGCCTGGTTCTGGAATGCCCGGATCTTGCGCCGCCGGAATTTCGCGCGGTTGCAGCTCAAGACGCTTGAAGTGGTCATGCCGCTCGTGCGCGCGCTGGATCGAATCCTGCCCTGGCCCGGGATCAGCGCCATCGGCATCGCGCGCAAGCGCTAGGCAAACAGTCTTCCTGAAGCGATATACCCTGGCTCCGCCGGGGCATATCGCTTCAGGAAAGCACTGGCGGCGGGCCGCTAGAATTGGCGCACATGTCACCCGTCGCCGAAACCGCCACCGCCGATCGCCCGCGCCCGTCTGAGCTGCTCGCGGCGCTGCCCACCTCCGAGGAGCGCCGCCCGCATGCCCTGGCCCTGAGCGTGTTGATCCCGGTCTACAACGAGCGCCACCTGGTGACCGCCAGCGTCAACCGGGTCCTGGCCCTCAAGAGCGACCGCATCGCGCGCCTGGAGGTCGTGATCGTCGACGATCGCAGCAAGGACGGCAGTTGGGAGGTTCTTCAGCGCCTGGCCGCATCTGATGATCGGATCAAGCTTGTCCGGCACGAGAAGAACCAGGGCAAGGGCGCCGCGCTGCGGACCGCCCTCGAACAGGCGACTGGCGATGTGTGCATCGTCCATGACGCCGACATGGAATACAACCCGGCCGATATCCCCGCCATTCTCGAGCCCTTTATCGAGGAGGGCGCCGACGCGGTCTTTGGCTCGCGCTACATCTCCGCCCAATACCGCCGGGCGCTGATGTTCCGCCATACGCTCATCAATCGAACCATCACCGGGCTGACCAACTGGCTGACCGATCTCGACCTGACGGATGTCGAGACTTGCTACAAGGCCATCAACACCCGCTTGCTCAAGTCGCTGCCCCTGCGCTCCAATGATTTCAGGTTTGAGATCGAGATCACGATGAAGCTGGCCAAGCGCCGGGCGCGCATCTTCGAGGTGCCGATCCGTTATCTGCCGCGCAGCTTCGAGGAAGGCAAAAAGATCAGGTCGAAGGACGGCATCCTCGCCCTGCGGGCGATGGTCACTTACTCGATCCTCGACGATTTGTATCGCGAGGATGAGGTCGGCGCGGGGATGGTCCGCAATCTGCAGAATGCCCGGCGTTTCAACCAGTGGCTGGGCAGCACGCTCCGCCCGCTTCTGGGCGACCGGGTGCTCGAGATCGGGGCCGGGGCCGGCAGCCTGACCAGCCAGTTCATCCCGCGCGATTTGTATGTCGCAACCGAGACCAACCCGACCCAGCTCGATTACCTGGCCGGGTATTCGCTGGGCAAGCCGTATCTGCGGGTGGTCAAAGTTGATCCGCTCGTCGCGGCCGACTTCGACGCGCTGGCTGGACAATTCGACACCGTCGTCCTGGTGAGCGTCCTCGAGCGCTCACCAGACCCGGTGGCTGTGCTGCGGAATGCCACCCGGGCGCTCATGCCGGGGGGCAAGATCGTTATCCTGACCGTGCAGCAACCCGCTCTGCGCGGCACCATTGATACCGTACTGGGCTACCAGCGGCGCTATACCCGGGACGAGCTGCGGGCCACACTCGAGGCCGCCGGCCTGCGGGCCGAGAGCATGTTTGATTTCAACCGCGCCTCGGCGCCGGGATGGTTGCTCAACAGTCGCGTCTTCAAGCAGCGGGCCTACACGCCCTCGCAACTCAAGCTGCTCGAGATCATCATGCCGACCATCCGGCGGATCGATCGCTTTCTGCCCTGGGCGGGACTGAATCTGGGGGCGGTGGCGGTCACGGCATAAAGGCGCTGCTCATTCGGGAGGGACAATGCACAGCGAAGCTGTGCATTGTCCCTCCCGTCATTGCGCGGCGGCCGCCGCGTTGACTTTGTAGATCAGAGTGCCCTGCTGGTTGTAAACCGGTGTCAGCGCGCCCTGAGCGGCCAGGGCCGCGAACTTTGCCTCGCCGGCAGGGTAGTGGAACTTCTCGAGATTGCCGTAGTAGATGAAGTCGACGCTGTATTGCTGAAGCAGGCGCAGGGTGTCCGCCTCGCTCGCGGTAACGAATATTTTCAACACATCCCCGGTGCGCTGCTCGATCAGGGGAGAGCCATTTCGCTGCTGGCGCTGATGGTTGTCCCAGCCAATGATGGTGGGCAGGCCGGTATAGATCGCCACCCGGTTGCCCCAGGCATACAGGCGCGGGTGCGGATCTGCGGCCGAGGTCGCCTCGAGCACGATCGGCGAGCCCACGATGTTGTCGCGCAGCCAGCGAATGGCGGCCAAATCGTCGGAGAGCTTGATTTCGCCCTGGACGCGCCGCCCATCGCGGACCGTCTCGACCGGCAGCCGGGCGTTCTCCATGTATTTCATCCCGTCCAGGGTCGGGGCGATCTTCGTGTCGAATCGGTCGATCAGCCGCCCGGGCAGGGCGAAGAACGGATACACCGCGGCCATGATGCCCAACACGGCAAGCCCGGCAGTCCAGACGATGCCGGTCACGCCCGGGCGGGCGCGTTCGCCCCGGTCCGGCGCGGCTTCAGCGGCTGCCGCCCGGCTCTGGACGAGGGAGCCCTCGGCCACGATGCCCAGCACGGCGACCCGCGGTCGGATCCGCCCAAACAGGCCGGCCAGCAAGGTGGCCAGCCCGACGCCTGCCGCCAGTGAGAACAGCGTCCACACGTTGAGGTAGTACTTGAAGACCGTGTTCATCCGGCCGACGTCGCCCTTGAGCACCCACACTTCAACGGCCGCGCACAAGACCAGGCCCAGCCCCGCGCACAGCAGGGTGAAGCCCTGCGCGCCCGGCCGGCGGGTCAGGGCCATGGCGATCACGGGGATGGCGCACAACGTCGAGAACACAGCAACTTGCCCCCACCCGAGCGCGAGCAACAGCAGCGCCAGCGCGCACATCAGCAGACCCAGCGCCACCATCCGGTTGAAGGGCAGGCCGGCTTCCGTCAGCGCGGCGCTCAGCGCCGCCGAGGCCGAGGGCTGTCGCCCGGCCGGGCCGCCGCGCATGCGGGACCCGACGTTGGCCCCGAACCAGCGGCGGACCTCGACCAGCAGCCAGCTCAGGATCGCAAACAGGAAGAAGCCCTGCACCAGCAGGAACAGGTTGAACGGCGTGCGCTCGGGCTGCGGGTCAAAGCCCAGATCCGAGCGTTGCATCGCGTTGAAGAACGGCAGATACGCGGCGTAGCTCAGGGCGATGATGACCCCGCCGACGACAAGCGCCCGGCCAAGGCCCGGCAATGTCGCGGCTCCCCGCCCGGCCGCGCGCGCTTCCAGCGGCTTCTCGGCGTTCCACCAGCCATACAGGGCCGCGCCCAGGGTCACCAGGACGTAGGTCGGGTAGTCCCACGAGTTGGTCGGCCCAATTGCGCCCAGCACCAGCGCGGCCAGGAGCACCGTCGCCGCCGGGCGCAGCCACGGCCGGATCCGCTCGAGCAGCCCGCCGCGGTTGGCGACGGTCGGCGTTGGCCGGCCCAGGGCCAGGGCCAGCCCAAAGCCCAGTGCCACAATCGCTATCGGCATCGCGATCATGTGGGCGTGCAGATCGGCAAACAGGAAGGTGAAGAAAGGGAACTCCTGGATCGAGGCCGAGGGCGGATACACCCGGGTCGGGGCCCAGAACCAGTCGGTTGGGAGCTGCATCACCTTCTGGCCGCCCTCAATACCCTTCAGCAGTCCGGCGAACAGGCGCGGGATGTCATTCAGGCTGGTAAACAGCACGCCCTGCGGCGCCTCCTGGCCGCCGCCCAGCACGATGAAGCGGCGGAACAGGATGAGCCCGCCATCGAGATTGCCAAAGGCCGACATGAACAGCATCGAGAGGGTGGCGCCAAAGGCCGGAGAGGGCAGCCGCCCGCGCCCGTCGCCGCGGATCGCCGAGATCACGTTGTAGGCCAACCCCCACATCCCGGCCGCCGTCATCGCGAACAGCATCGGCACGACCAGGTTGTAGGCCATCTCGGGCAGGATCCCGCTCAGCTTGATCAGCACCGCCAGCATGAATTGGCCGTAGTAGTAGTAGTTGATGTAGCCGCCCGCAAACCACGGGTCGTAGGGCGGCAGGGTGCTGGTCTTGATCGCCGCGAGGAGATAGGCGAAGTCCATGGGCTTCTCGCCGCCGCGGGCCGGATGCCACAGATCCGGATTGGACGCCCGCACAAACACAAACACGCCGAAGATGACCCAGAAGAGCAGCTCCTCGGTCAGCAGCACCCGCCACTTCGCCCGGATGAACGCCATCAGTTCGGCGGCCCGCCAGCGCCACACAAGCGCGCCCAGGGCCACGATGGCGACGAAGGCGCCAAACGCGGCCAAACGGGTGCTCTCGAACAGTTTCAGGCTGACCGGGAACCACACCAGCCACGACAGGAAAACCATGCCCAGGGCCCGGCTGAAGGCATACCCGCGATCGGCCAGACGCCGGAAAATCAGGGCGGTGATCGGGAACATGGCCAGGCCGAGGGTCAGCATCAGCACGAACCAGACCAGCAGCGGGGCCTGGTTGGGCAGCGCGTTCGGATTGAACAGATCGCTGAACGTGCCGCCGCTCTCATTGGCCCTCTTTTCCGCGTCGGTCAGCAGCGATTGGGCTCGCCCGGCCTGGGCCGCCTGGGGCGATTGGGCCAGCGGGCGGAGCGCGGCGGCGACTGCCTCGGCGGTGATGGGCCGGGTCTTCTTGAAGACCATCGTGAGGGGATGGTCATAGGCGGAGAAGCTCTCGTCGGCAAACCCCAGATTAAGGGTCAGCGGGGCCGGGCGATAGTCGGCCAGCGCGCCCGGGCGGGGCAACCCGGGCCGGCCGAAGGTGTCCTCATATAGCGCGACCGGGCCGAGCTGAATCGGCGCATCGGCGTAGTAGGCCAGCTCATAGCCCAATTCACCGCTGAACAGCAGCCGATAGTACTCGCGGCTGAGCGGGTAGCGTTGGGCAAGCCGGCCGACCGTGCCATACAGGCGGTTGGAGAAGAAGACGATGTAGTCGCTCTGGGCCAGGGCCCGCCCGAGCATATCGGCTTTTTGCGTGTTGTCGACCTCATACATCGCCAGTTCCGGCACGGCCGGCGGCTGGCGATAGGTCTGGTTGAGACCGGCGATGCCCTCTTCCCAGTGCTCGCGGGTGATCGCCGAGCCGGCTGGCACATTGGCGTTGATCCACTTGGCGGCCTGGTTGGCGGTATGCGGCTCGTTGTAAATGTTGGCAAAGGCCAGGGCGTACCAGGCCGTCATCCCGACCAGCAGGGCGGGAAAGCCGAAGGTCAATGCGGCGCGGGCGGCGCCGCCGGACGGCAGGGCGAGGCGCTTCGCGAGCGCGCTCAGCCAGGCGCGGATGTGATCGGACAGCACCGCTGCCGCAATGGCCAGGAATGGCAGGAGCGGCAGCATGTAGCGCAGGAATTTGGCCTGCGAGCGTCCGGTGATGGCGAAATAGGGGATGAGCCAGGCCAGGAGCAGGATCGCGCCGACCGAACGTTTGCGGAAGGCCAGGTAGATCAGGAACGCCCAGCCCGCCAGCGCGACAACGCCATAGGGCACACCCATCCCCCACACCACGAGCTGCTGGAGGAAGTACGCGTAGGGGGCGGTGCCGAGATACTGCCGCGTGTAGGGAAGATCCGCGTCGCCGGTGACGACGATGTTGTTCTGCTCTTCGATGCTGCGGAAGAGCGAGGCGGCGTCGAGGACGGCGTAGGGCTGGCAGATGAAAGTGAGGGCCAGAAAGGCGACGACCGCGGCGGCCCCGACCCCGAGAATGCGATCCCCGTCGACGCGCGTGGCGGGCGGGTCGTCTTCGCGCAGGCGCACGCCGCGCCAGCGCAGCAACAGCGCGACTGGGATGAGCAGCAGCAGCGGGGCGGCCGAGATCTTGCAGGCGACGGCAATCGCGGCCGCGGCGCCGGTCAGCGCGCCGCTCCGGATATCGCCCCGCCGCACGATGTCCGTTGCCGCGTAGGCGGTCAGCAGGATGAAGAAGTTCAGCGTGATGTCGCTGGTATAGAAGTGCGCGTGTTGAATGCTCAGCACTGTCAGGGCGTACAAAAACGCGCCGATCAGCGCCACCTTGCGGTTGAACAGCCGGCGGGCGAGCAGAAAGACAAACAGGATCGCCCCGGTGTCGAAGATGGCCGAGAGCGCCCGCCCGACCAGGGCCGTCCGGTCATAGTCCAGCCACTTCTTCTCGAACGCGCTCATGATCTGCTGGACGGTCTTGGTCGCGTACAACGGGAAAGAGCCATATGCAAA
>JAGOCU010000465.1 GCA_017998555.1 Thermoflexales bacterium | reverse complement strand
GGAGCTGCTGGCCGGCTCGCTGATCGTGGAAAGCCTGTATGGTTTTCCGGGATTCGGGCGCGCGTATTTTGACGCCGTCACGCAACTGGACTATCCGATGATCCTGGGCCTGACCCTGATCTACGCGACCGGGATCATCCTGACCAATCTCGGGGTCGAAGTCGTGTGCGAGCTCATCGATCCGCGGCTACGGCTGGCAAAACCAGGGGGAGCTTCGGGATGACGCTCTTCAGCCAGGCCGAGGCGGCGCGTTCGAAGCGGGTCTGGTTCGGCCTGCTGGTCATGCTCGTCCTCATGGGGGTGGCGCTGCTGGCGCCCTGGCTCGCCCCGCACGATCCATACCAGTCCAGCTTCACCCAGTCGCGCCTGCCGCCCATGTGGGTCCAGTCCGGGCCCGAGCCCGGTATGGCCGAATTTCCGCTGGGCACCGACCGCTACGGGCGGGACATCCTGAGCCGGCTGATCTACGGGACGCGCACGGCCGTGGCCATGGCCCTGACCGCGGTGCCGCTGGCCGCCCTGATTGGCGCGCTGACGGGCCTCGTCGCCGGCTATCTCGGCGGCCGGCCGAGCGCCTGGATCCTGTATGTCTCCGACACGATTCAGTCGCTCCCGGGGCTCATGTTCATGGTCCTGATCGTGCTGATCTTTCGCAATGCCCTGGCCCCGACCTGGCTCAACGGGGTGATCACCCTCGTCGTCGGTTTCGCGGCGGTGAGCTGGGTGAGCCTGACCCGGCTGGTCCGGGTCAACATCCAGCAGATCCGTTCTCAACCGTTTGTCGAGGCGGCGATCGCGCTGGGCGCGTCGCCGGCCCGGATCATCGGCCGGCATCTGCTGCCCAATGTGCTGCACGTGATCGTGGTCTGGATCATCAACAACATCCCCGCGGTCATCCTGCTCGAGGCCCTGCTGGGCTATATCGGGCTGGGCGTCACCCGGGGCGTGGATGGCGACGAGTTCGGGGTCGTGAGCTGGGGCGGGCTGTTTTTCTCCGGCCGGGCGATGCTGAATTTCAATCCGCTGGTCGTGCTTGCGCCGTCGATGTGCATTCTGCTGATGACGATGAGCTTTGTGCTGCTGGGCGATTGGCTGAGCGAGCGCCGCCTGCGGGGGCGAGAATAGGAGTCTGAATCCTCCCGGCGCTGCCGGGAGGATTCAGACTCCTGACAAGGACGAGGTGAGCATGAGCAATACGACCGATCCCGGCGGCAACTCCAAAACAGGGCTGGATGTCTTCAAGGTCGCCGACTTGCTGGTCTCACGGTCGATCGCCACCCATGGCGACGACATCGACCTGATCGCCTACTACGGCTCGCACGCCCAGGGCGTGGCCCGGGCCGGATCGGATCTGGACATCTTTTATGTCCCGGCCGAGGGCAAGGATCCGCCGGTTGGGCGGACCGTCCTGGTGGAGGGCCTGCTCTTCGACTTCTGGGCCATCCGCTGGGAGACGCTGGAGGGTTTCGCCACCGGCCGGATCCGGGGCTGGTCGTTTGCCCCGGCCATCATCCACCACGCCAGGACGCTCTACGCCCGCGGCGAAGCGCAGCGCGCCCGGCTCGATGCGCTCAAGCAGAAGGTGCTGGATTTGCAAGCGCCCGAAGCCCGGCCCGGGATGATCCAGCGGGCCCTGGATGCGTTCAGCCCCGTCCTGGCCCATCTCGGCAACCTGCGTTTGGCGGTCGCCGGCGGCGAGATCGCCGACGACTTCGCCGACGTCCGGCACGCCGGCTGGAAGGTCATCGTCGCGGCCTGGGAATGTCTGGCCCTGGCCAATCAGGCGTTCTGCGATCAGGGCTGGGGCAAGCTGCTCGAGCAGATTCCCCGCCTGCAGGCCAGGCCGGACAATCTCGAGGCGTTGATCACGACCATCAGCACCTCGCGCGATCCGGCCCTGATCGCCGGCGCGTCCGAGGATCTTGCGTTGGGCATCCGCCGGGTGCTGCGCGACCTGCAGCAAACGCTCGCGGCGGATCGGACCGCCCCCGACGTGTTTGGCGGCGCCTATCCCGAGATCCACGACGGGATCGGCAAGGTGCTGGCGGCCTGCGCCGGCCAGCGCCCGGTTGCGGCGAGCGCCACGGCCTGGTTCGCCCAGTTCGATCTGAGCCTGATGCTCAACAGCCTGCGGAGCGGCGCGAACGGTTGGGACTTCAATCTCTACAGCGAGATTGCGCCGGTCTATCGCGAGCTTGGTTTCCCCGATCTCATGCGCGCCAGCGCGGGAGAATTGCCGACGTTGGCCGCCCAGGCCGGTCTGCTCGACGCGCGCCTGCGGACGTGGCTGCGCGCGCAGAACATCGACCTGGGCGAGTTTGAGACGCTGGGTGCATTTGAGCGGTCGCTGGCTGGCGGATGAAGTCCGATGCGACCACCTTCCACTCATGTCATCCTGAGTTCCGGACCGCTGTCGGCGGAAAGGGCGGGCAGAAACTCAGCATGACACACGCCCGGTCAGCGCAGAATCTCAACCAGTCCGCCATTGTGTTTGAACGAACGTGTCA
>JAGOCU010000464.1 GCA_017998555.1 Thermoflexales bacterium | reverse complement strand
ACCTGGGGCGCCGACGGATCGGCCTCGATCTTCTGGCGCAGCCAGCGCATATGAACATCGAGCGTTCGCGTGTCGCCTGCAAAATCGACTCCCCAGACCTGCGAAATCAGGAAGTCGCGGGTGAGCGCCGCTCCGCGATGGCGGAGGAGCACGCTGAGCAACTCGTATTCCTTCAGGCTCAGCTTCACCTCGCGCTCGCCCACCCACACCCGCCGGGCGGCGCTGTCGACGACGACCTCGCCGACCCGCATCACGGCCGCCGCCTTGCGCCCGGCCCGCCGCAGCGCCGCCCGCACCCGGGCCAGCAGCTCGGGCATCCCGAACGGCTTGACGATGTAGTCATGGGCGCCTGAATCCAGCCCGATCACCCGATCGGCCTCGGTCCCGCGGGCGGTGAGGAGCAACACCGGCGATTCGCTCTCCCGGGTGATGATCCGGCACAGCGACAGCCCATCCAGCTTGGGCAGCATCACGTCGACTAGAAAGAGATCCCAGGCATGCGAGCGGGATGCCTGCAAGCCCTTCTCGCCGTCGGCGCAGGTCGTGGTCTCGTAGCCTTCGAGCCGGAGCTGTTCGGACAGCAGGGCTGAGAGGGTCGGATCGTCTTCGATCAGCAGAACAGAGGTCATGCTAGTCCGGATTCAGTCCGCCTTCTCGGGTTTGTAGTCGCCCAGCGCGCCGGTGGCGGCAAAGATCACCCGCTCGCACAGGTTGGTGGCTCGGTCGCCGACCCGCTCGAGGTTGTGGACCACCCACAAAAGGTAGGTGGCGGCCGTTACGCACGAGGTGTCCTGACGCATCCGCTCAGTGATGGCCCCGAGCGCCTTGCGATACAGCGCGTCGATCTCGTCGTCGAGGGCGGCCACCTTGCGGGCCTGTCCGGCATCCATCCGCACAAACGCGTCCAGGGCCTGGCGGGTCATATCCCGGGCGACCTCGGCCATTCGCTCCGCGTCGGTAAGCGGGAGGGGAAGCGGCTCGTCGGCCAGGCGCAGGGCGATGGTGGCGATGCCCCGGGCGTGATCGGCCATCCGCTCGAGCTCAACCGTCATGTGGGCGATGGCGATGATCCGGCGCAGGTCGGTGGCCGCCGGCTGCTGCATGGCGATGGTTGAGACGCACTCCTGTTCGAGCTGATAGCGGAGCTGATCGAGGCGCTCATCGACCTCGGCCACCTGGCGGGCGAGCTGCAGGTCGCGCGAGCGGAGGGCCTTCATGGCGCGTTCGAGCTGCTGGTCGACCTGGCTCCCAAGCCGGAGCAGGTCGCCCAACAGGCGGAGCAGATCGCGATCGAGGGCGGGGCGGGATGACACGGCCATCGTTTATCCAAAGCGCCCGGACACATAGTCCTCGGTGCGCTTGTCCTTCGGGGTGGTGAAAATCACCTGGGTGGCGTCGAGCTCAATCATCTCACCGGCCCGGTCTGGGCGCATCATCATCATCGCGGTGAAGTCGCTGGCTCGGGCGGCCTGTTGCATGTTGTGGGTGACGATGACGATGGTGTAGCGCTCCTTCAGATCCTGCATGAGCTCCTCGATCTTGATCGTCGCGATCGGATCCAGGGCGCTGCACGGCTCGTCCATCAGGATGACCTCGGGCTCGATGGCGATCGCCCGGGCGATGCACAGGCGCTGTTGTTGCCCGCCCGAGAGGGCGGTGCCCGATTCCTTGAGCTTGTCTTTGACTTCGTCCCACAAGGCCGCCCGGCGCAGGCTGTCCTCGACGATGCCATCCAGGACGGAGCGGGCCGTGCGCGGGTCGGCCAGCCGCACGCCGTACGCGACATTGTCGTAGATCGACTTGGGGAAGGGGTTCGGACGTTGGAACACCATCCCAACCCGCCGCCGCACGGCCACCGCGTCAACGGCAGCGGCGTAGATGTCTTCGCCGTCCAGGGTGATCGCGCCTGCGATTCGGGCCCCCGCCACCAAATCGTTCATTCGGTTGAAGGCGCGGAGCAGGGTGCTCTTGCCGCAGCCGCTCGGGCCGATGATGGCGGTGATCTTGCGCTCGCGGATGGGCAGCGAGACCTCGGCCACGGCCCGAAATGCGCCATAGAAGACGCTGACCGCTTCGGCCCGCATCTTGATGCCGTTCTCGAGCGGAGCGCCAATCGCCACGGCCGTCTTCGTCACTGAAGACAAGGTGTTGCTATAGATCATGACTTTCGTGGGACTCCCGCATGAACTGATTTCCGGAAGGAATCTCCCCCGGCTTCGCCGGGGGAGATTCCTTCCGGAAACTCAAGCGCTGGCGCTGTGCCAAGGGGTTACCCATGGCTAGCGCCTCCCGCTGTAGCGATTGCGCAGCACAATTGCCGCAGCGTTCAACGAGATGAGCAGGACCAGCAGAACGATGATGGCCGCCGCCGCGATGTTGCGATACTGCTCGCCCGGCTGGGCGGTCCAGTTGTAGATCAGGATGGGCAGGGCGGTGAACTTGGAGAACGGGCCGCTGGGGTCGGTGACGATGAAGGTCGATGCGCCCACGACGATGAGCGGGGCCGTCT
>JAGOCU010000061.1 GCA_017998555.1 Thermoflexales bacterium | reverse complement strand
CTGCGAGACAAGCTGGCAACCAGGATGCAGCAATACCGCGAGGAGTTCGTTGTTTAGCGAAGCAACGTGATGAACGTCAGGCGCTTCTCAGGCTTGGGCAAGAGGATGAGCGATAATCACGTTTTCAAGCCCCATGAAACAGAACACTTGGCTCCTAATCCTGATCGGTGTGCTCGTCGCCTGCTTGTGCCTGAGCTGCGTCGGTGGCGGAGGCGCGTTGGCGTATCTGCTGTCGCAGAGCGACTCCGGACAGATCAACCCGACGGTTGCGCCGGGCTTTCCGAGCCCGATCGGACCCCGCCCAACCGCGACACGCGCCTCCACGGCGCCGACCGCGACCCCGCGCGCGCTTGACCGCACCCCCCTGCCCCCGCTGACCAAAGCCGGAGACCAGGCTTCGCTCGACGCGGCGGTCAACACACCGCTTCCGCCTGAAGACCTGCCCGCCATTGCGGTGCGATTCAAGGGGGTGGATGCGGCCCAAACAGGCCGGGCCTGCCCCACGGAGTCGAAGGGATATGAGGTCGGCGCGACACGGTCCTTCACGCTGAGCAATCAGGATGACAACACTCAGTTCGCCATCAAGGCTGAACTGCGGTACAAGACCCCCAACGTCTACATGTGGGTGCAGTCCGGTTCAACCCAGGTCAAGATCGACGACACAAAGTTGCGCAAGGCAGCCGACACGTTTGACCAAAAGATCATCCCGACCAACCGGGCCTTCTTCGGCACAGAGGCGAGCCCGGGGGTCGATTGCGACCGACACCTGTATATCGTCCACGCAGCCGGGATCGGCAAAACGGTCGGGGGTTACTTCTCATCGCCCGACGGGTTCACCCGGGCTGTCCGCAGCGACTCAAACGAAGCCGAGATGTTCGTTGTGCACGCCGCGCCCGGCTATAACGGCGCAAACCCCGGCAGCGACACCTACATGAGCACGCTCGCGCACGAGTTTCAGCACATGATCAGCCACAACGCGACAACCGGCCCGTCGCTGTGGCTTGAAGAGGGGGCATCTCAACTCGCCGAGCGCTTGAATGGATACCCGGAGATCGAAACGGTCTTCTCGTTCGCGAGTCAGCCGGACACCCAGCTCAACACCTGGTCCGAGAGCAGCGCCGGCGAAAACAGCGCCCACTACGGCGGGGGCTATCTGTTCTGGTCATTTCTGTATGATCGCGCGGGGGAAGCCTTGACCAGGAAGCTGGCCCAGACCCGCGAGCGCAGTCCGCAGGCGTTCATGAAGGTGCTGGCCGAGAATGGCTTTTTCAATCCCGACACGGGCAAGCCCTATGCCTTTGCGGAGTTTTTTGCCGACTTTGCGGCGGCCAATTACCTGGGCAAGACCAAGGCCGATGGCGGGACCCGGTTTTCGTATAAGTCAATCGATGTGCCGCCGATGACCCAGAATGGCAGCCTCAAACGGGCCGACTATCCGTATGAGGAATCGGAACAGGTCAATCAGTTTGGCACGCAGTATCTTGAATTGACCGGCGACGCGCCACTGACGATCAACTTCGAAGGATCCAACACCGTGCCACTCATCCCAACCACGGATGCGGACGGGACGTATTGGTATTCCAATCGCGCCGACCAGAGCAACCCGCGATTGACGCGCGAGTTCGACCTGACCAAGATCCTCAAGGCGACCCTCAAGTACCGGGCCTGGTATCGGATGGAGAAAGACTGGGACTACGGCTATGTCAGCGCTTCGACCGACAATGGCGCGACCTGGAAGATCCTCAAGACCCCAACCTGCGTCACGAGCAATCCGTCCGGGGCCAATCTGGGCTGCGGCTATACCGGTCCGTCCGGCGGCACAAAGGATCCGCGCTGGATCAATGAAAGCGTTGATCTGAGCGCGTATTCCGGCAAGAAGATCCTGATACGCTGGGAGCTCATTACCGACGCGGGCGTCAATCGTGATGGCCTGGCCATTGACAACATCGAAGTGCCAGAGCTGGGCTTCAAGGACGATGTCAGCCAGCCCGGCGACTGGCAGGCGGAGGGGTTCATCCGCGTCACGACGCTCGTGCCCCAGACCTGGCAAGTCCAGCTCATCACCTACAACAACGACGGGACGGTCAATGTCAAGCGCATGCCGCTGGACAACAACGCCGGCTCGCTCAAGCTGGATCTCGGCCGGGCCGGGCAGGCCAAGCGGGGCGTGCTGGCCGTATCGGCCACCACCCTCGTCACCACGGAACCAGGCAGTTACCGTCTCTCGATCACTCAACCATGAACTTTGAATTTATCGGCACCCTCGGCATCGCCGCCCTGCTCGCGCTCGGGGCGTATATCTTTTTCGTCTACACCCAGCGCGCGCGAGGGGTAAATACAAAGTACTCCGCGACCTTGATCGGCTTGTTGCTCTTGATCGGCATAGGACTGAATGTGTCGGCGGCCGGCCTTGTCTTCATCCAGCCCCAGGAACGCGCCATCGTGCTGAGTCCGCTCAGCCCAACTGGATATCGCGGCGGCGCGCTGAAACCCGGGCTTCAGTTCATCGTCCCCTTCGTAGAGCGGATCGAGCGTCTCTCGATCGCCCAGGCAGCCTACACCATGTCACGCACGTCCAACGAGGGAGCGGTGAAAGGCGACGACTCGGTGACGGCCCGCACGTCCGACGGGCAGGAAGTCTTTGTAGACGCGACCGTGCAATATCAGGTCGACGAGGACAAGGTCACCGATCTGTATATCAAGTGGCAGAAGCGTTATGAGCAGGACTTCGTCCGGCCGCAATCGCGCAGCATTGTCTACAACATCATCTCGCAGTACAAGGTCGAAGAGGTCTACAGCACCAAACGGGCGGAACTGCAGAGTCGTATCTCCGAGGAACTCCGAACGCAATTCGGCAAGGACGGCATCCGGCTGACGGCGCTGCTGCTTCGCAATGTGGCGTTTTCGCCTGAGTATGCGAAGAGCATTGAGGAGAAGCAGATCGCCCAACAGAACGCGGAAAAGGCGAAATTCCTCGTGTTGCAAGAGGAACAGGAGGCTTCGCGGGTACGGGTCAAGGCCCAGGGCGAAGCCGATGCGGCGATCACGCGGGCCAAGGGCAACGCCGAATCGCAGGTGGTGCAGGCAAGGGCCGAAGCCGAATCCCTGAAGCTGGTTTCGGAAGCGCTCAAGGATAATCCGAGCCTGTTGACCTTTCGCTACATCGAAAAGCTCGCGCCGACGATCAACACGATTGTTTTGCCGGCCGGCCAGAATTTCATCCTCGATCCCAAGTCGCTGATCGGTCCGTCGCCAACCGCGACGCCGAAGCCGTGAATATGAGAGGCGAAATGCCCCGGCTGCGCCGGGGCATTTCGCCTCTCGGAACGATCAGGCAGCGGTCTCGCCCCGCAGATCGGCCAACTGCTTCTCCATTTCCGCGGTCTTGGCCTTGGCCGCGCGCTTGCCCTCGTCGATGATCGTCGAGAGTTCCTTGCGCAATGCATCGCGCACTTCTTTGCCCGAGACCGGCGTGAGCATGACGATCGCGGCGACTCCGAGAATGCTGCCCACGAGTGAGCCCGCCAAAAAGCTAAAAAACCGTCCCATATCGTCCTCCTACATGAACATAGAACTCCCAACAAATCATCTTGTCGGAGGGGATATCGCCTCCGCAAATGACTCTGTCAGGGATTCATCGATGACACAAGCGGAAGTCGGCCCGAGTTGTCGGTACAATCCCGTCTTGATCATGTCCATCATAAACCGAGTTGAACGCCTTGCGGCACGCCAGCGAGATGCCGCCCTTGACTACATCGCCCTGGTCCCCGGACCCAACATGCTCTACTTCACCGGCGCGCCGATGCTGCATGTGAGCGAGCGTCCGACGGTGGCCCTTTTGCCGGCTGCGGCCGGCGCTCGGCCCTTCGTTTTCCTGCCCGGTTTCGAGGCCGGCAAATTCCTGGCCGGGAGCGCGCTGAACTGGGAAGCGCGCACGTATGAGGACGGCGTCGACTATCAGTCCGCATTCGCAGCCGCGCTTGGCGAGATTGCGGCGCTGGGTCGCCCCATCCGGATTGGCGTCGAGCCCGTCGGGGCGCGCTTTCTGGAGATTGACCTGCTCACCCACGCCCTGCCCAACGCGACGCTGGTGTCGGCCGCTGCCCAGATCGACGCGATGCGGGTGATCAAGGACGCCAGCGAAGTCGAAGCGATGCGCCGGGCCATCCAGTTGACCGAGCGCGTCCTCTCTGAGTGCCTCGAAGAAATCCGGCCCGGGATGACCGAGCGCCAGGTCGGCGGGATGCTGAACGAACGCGCCTCACGACTCGGCGCGCGCTCCGGGTTCGCCATCTTGATTCAGGCCGGGCTGAATGCGGCCTTCCCCCACGGCGAGGCCGGCGATCGCGTCCTTCAAAAAGGCGAGATGTTGTTGATGGACTTCGGTTTCTATCTCGGCGACTATCCCTCCGACATCACGAGGACGGTCGCGCTTGGGGAGCCGTCGGCCAAAATGCGCGAGATCTACGCGGTCGTCCAGGCAGCCAACGCCGCGGGCCGCGCCGCGGTGCGCCCGGGCGCGCGTTGCGAAGACATCGACGCCGCCACCCGGGCCGTGGTTGAGGCTGCCGGCTACGGACAGTACTTCAACCATCGCGCCGGGCATGGGCTCGGCCTCGAGATCCACGAGCCGCCCTATATCGTGCGCGGCAACCATCAGGTTCTCGAACCCGGGATGGTCTTTACCATCGAGCCGGGTATCTACATCGAAGGCCTGGGCGGGGTCCGGATCGAGGATAACGTCGTCGTCACGGAGACCGGCGGTGAAAGCCTTACAACGTTCTCGCGCGATCTGCTGGTGTTGGGCGATGACTGATACCGCGGGCGCGCCCGCCAAAGGCGGGCCGTATTCCCACGATTTGCTCGTGGTGTGGGCCTGGGAATTTGACGCCGATTACGTGAGCCTGCTCAAAAGGGCCTGCGAGGCGCGGGGGTTGAGTATCCTTCTGGCGGGCGCCGAAGCGCTCAAGGGTCTGCCCGCCTTGCTGGACAGCGGCGCGCTGCGCCCGCGCGCCATCATCGATCGCGTCTGGGACTGGGGCGACGAGTACGCCCTGCATGTCCCGGCGGTGGAGCGCGCGGCCCCGCTCAACCCCAACCCGTATCCGCTGGTCAAGCGCGCCTGGAACAAGCCGACCATGCACTACGAACTGATCGCCCACGGGCTGCGCGCGCCGCACATGGTCATCCTGCCCTCGTATCAGGCCGATCCTGATCTGAAGCTGTTCGACCCGCGCCTGCTGGCCGGTCTGGATCCAACGTATTCGGTCAAGGGCGCGCACAGCGGCGGGAGTGGCGTGCTGAAGGCCGTGACTCAAATCTCCGATGCGCTCCGCCTGCGCAAGGACTGGCCCGACGACGAGACGCTGCTGCAGTCCTGGGTCGAGCCGCAGCTCATGGATGGCCGGCGCGCATGGTGGCGGGTGTTTCATGCCTGCGGCCGCGCCTTCGCCTGCTGGGCCGATGACCGCACCCATCGCCAGACACCGGTCACGCCCGAGGAAATGACGCGATTGGGGCTCGACCCGCTTCTATCCATCACCGAGCAGATCGCCGGTATCTGTGGATTGAATGTGTTCTCAACCGAGATCGCCCGCGACACGCGCGGCGTATGGCTCGTCGTCGACTACGTAAACGAACCGTGCGACTTCAGATTGCAGTCAAAGGTCGTTAACGGCGTCCCCGACGCGATCGTCGCGCAGATTGCAGATACGGTCGCGACATGGCTGGCTAGACGGACTTCCCGCCCTCGCGCAGAAACAGCACCGCCCCCGCCGCGATGAAGGCGCACACGGCAAGAACGAGCAGGGCCGGGACGTAGGTTCCCGTCAGCGTGACAAACGCGCCCACGGCGACCGGCGCAGCGGCGCGAGCGAGGGTGGCGACCAGCGACAACGCGCCATTCACACTCCCGTAGGCCGCCGTGCCAAAGGTGTCCGCCACAAGCGAGGCCCGCAGGGGCGTCAGCGCGCCATGGCCCATCCCGTACAGGATGACATAGACGACCAGTCCTTCCAGCGCCGGCAGCCCGACCAACGCGAGGACGGCAAGGGCCGCGAAGACGCACATTGCCGCCGTCACGATTTTTGGCGACAGACGGCCGGCGAGCGGCGCGAAGGTCAGCCGCCCGACCACCTGCAATACGCCGACAGCCCCCGCTGCCGCGGCGACCAGGGCCGGCGATTGCCCGCGGCTGATTTCGTACGAGATCAGATGGACGCTCATCGCCGCCGACATCAGGCTTGTCAGCCCAAATGCCGCGGCCAGAAGACCGAAAGCGCGATCGCGCACCGCCGCGCCGAGCAGTAACGATGGCGGCGCGGGCGAACCGGCCGCGTAAGCCGCCGGCTCGCCGTCCAGGGTCTGGCCCATCTCCTCGGGGAGACGGCGCAGCAGCAGGGCATGCGGGACAATCGTGCATAACGCCAGAATGACCGCCTCAGCGAGCAGCGCGCTGCGCCAGCCCCAGGCGCGCACGAGCGCATCCGTGAGTGGGATGAAGACGGTGCTGGCCAACCCGCCCCAGAATGTCACCAGGGTCAGCGCGCGCGCGCGTCGGCGGCGAAACCAGCGCGCGATCACCCAAAACGCCGGGTCATACAGCACGGTCGCCATGACCACGCCCATGCAGGCCCAGACCGCATAGAGCGCGAGCAACGATGTCACTTGAGACCAGGCCACGACGAGCGCCACCGCCAGGATCGATCCCAGGGTCATGAGCCTGCGCGGACCGCGCGCGTCGAGCCAGCGTCCGGCCGGAATCGAGGCCGCGCCGCTGGCGAGCATGGCGATGGAAAACGCCGCGCTGCTCTCGGCCGCCGACCAGCCCAGTTCAGCCCGCATCAGCGGCATGACGACGCTGAAAGCGTAGTAGAGAATTCCCCATGAAACGAGTTGGGTGGGACCGAGCATCCACGCCAACACCCAGCCGTAGAACACTTTGGGACGATGCGGCGCGGCAGTCATCGCTGCGGATTGTAGGGTACGATTTGGGAATTATGACCCCCCGATCGCATGCTCTCCCCCCCGTCACCGATACGCGCCGCAGCGCGCTTCTGGATCGCGCCCGTTCTGGCGAGGCGTGGGACATCATCATCATCGGCGGCGGGGCGACCGGGTTGGGCGCGGCGGTTGACGCGGCCGCGCGCGGCTTCCGCACGCTCTTGCTGGAGGAGCTGGACTTTGCCAAGGGCACCTCGAGCCGGGCGACCAAACTCGCCCACGGCGGGGTGCGCTACCTGGCCCAGGGCGATGTTTCGCTCGTCGTCAATGCGTTGCGCGAGCGCGGACGCATGTTTCACAACGCCCCGCATCTCGCCCACCCCTTGCCCCTCGTGCTGCCCGCCTACGCCTGGTGGTCGCAGCCTCTATATGGCCCCGGCCTGCTGGCCTACAGTATTTTGGCCGGACGGTTGGGGGTCGGGATGGCCCGGATCATCGGCAAAGCCGAGGCGCTTCGGCTGACGCCAACCCTGAGCCCGAATGGCCTGCGGGGCGGGGTTGTGTATTGGGACGGACAGTTTGACGACACCCGCTATGCGATCACCCTGGCCCGCACCTTCAACGACCTCGGCGGGGTGGCCCTCAACTACGCCCGGGTCGACGGGCTGATCAAGGAAAACGACAGGGTCGTCGGCGTGCGCGCCCGCGACGTCGAGACCGGCGCCGCGCTCGAAGCCCGGGCGAAAGTCGTCATCAACGCCACCGGGGTGTGGGTCGACGACATCCGGCGGATGGACGATCCAGCCGCGGCAAAAATGGTCGCGCCGAGCCAGGGCATCCACCTCGTGCTCGATAAGTCGTTTCTGCCGGGCGACCACGCCATCATGATCCCCAAGACCGACGATGGGCGGGTGCTGTTCGCCCTGCCCTGGCGCGGCAGCGTCATCGTCGGCACGACCGATGCCCCGGTCAAGACCATCGACCATGACCCGCTCGCCCTGGAGAGCGAGCTCGAATTCATCTTCGCCCACATGAAGCGCTATCTCAGCAAGGCGCCCGAGCGCGGCGATGTCAAGTCGGTCTTTGCCGGGCTGCGCCCGCTGGTCAAGTCGGGCGACGGGCAAACCAAGTCGCTCTCCCGAGACCATACGATCGTGATCGCGCCGTCGGGCCTGGTGACCATCACCGGCGGCAAGTGGACGACCTACCGGCACATGGGCGAGGACGTGATCAACAAGGCCAGCGCGGCCGGGGGCCTGGACGCACGGCCCTGCATCACCACGGATATGCCCCTGCGCGGCGCGACGAAACAAGCCCTGCCCTTCCCCCTGGACGTGTATGGCACGGATGGTGACGCCGTCGCGGCGTTGTGCGCCGAGCGGCCCGAGTGGAACGCGCTCATCCACCCGAACCTGCCCTACAAGATGGGCGAGGTGGTTTGGGGCGCGCGTTTTGAGATGGGTCGCACCGTCGAGGACGCGCTCGCCCGGCGCACCCGGGCCTTGCTGCTCGACGCGCGGGCCAGCGTCGAGGCCGCCCCGGCCGTCGCCGCGGTACTCGCGGCCGAGCTGGGGCGCGACACGGCCTGGGCCGGGGCCCAGGTGGCTGAGTACACGGCCTTGGCGGAACGGTATATGCTGAGGTGATGGCTGATTACGAAGCTCGCCCTGAAGACAAGTTCACCTTCGGACTCTGGACAGTCGGCAATACCGGGCGCGACCCGTTTGGCCTTCCCGTGCGCGACGCAATACCGCCCGAAGACATCGTGCGCCTGCTCGGAGACGTCGGCGGTGTATACGGCGTGAACTTCCACGACAACGATCTCGTCCCCATCGACGCAACGGACACGGCACGCGCCCAGATCCTGAAGCGATTCCGGCGCGCGTTGTCCGACACCGGTCTGCGCGTGCCCATGGCGACCACCAACCTATTCTCCGAGCCTGTATTCCGAGATGGGGCCTTCACCAGCAGCAACCGGCATGTGCGCGATTACGCCTTGCAGAAGACCATGCGGGCCATGGACATGGGCGTGGCGCTCGGAGCGCAGACATACGTGTTCTGGGGCGGCCGCGAGGGCAGCGAAACTGACGCGGGCAAGAATCCGCTCGACGCGCTGCGCTGGTTCCGCGAAGCGATCAACTACCTTTGCCGTTATTCACAGGACAACAAATACAACCTGAGATTTGCCCTCGAAGCCAAGCCCAATGAGCCGCGCGGCGACATCTATCTGG
>JAGOCU010000463.1 GCA_017998555.1 Thermoflexales bacterium | reverse complement strand
AGCGCCCCGCCCGCGCCGGCCGAATGGGTGGCGATCTTGCGCCCGCGGGACGCCATCATCGCCGCCACCCGCATGAATTCGCTCATCCCGCCCGTCCAGGCCGCGTCGGGCTGGCCGATGTCCAACGCATCGCGCTCCGCAAACACCCGCCACTCATACATCGCGGTCAGGCACTCGCCCCCCGCGATCGGCACCGGCGTGCCCGCGCACAGCGCGGCGTAACCCTGCGGGTCGGTGTAGTGCAGCGGCTCCTCGAAGAAGAACAGGTTGTAGGGCTCGACCGCTTTCATGACCGCGGCCGCAGTCTCCAGCGTCCAGGTCGCGCGCGGGTTGTTGCCCATGTGCCCGTCCAGCATCAGCCGCACGTCCTTGCCGACATGGGCGCGGGCAAAGGCGAGCTTGTCGGCCTCGAAGTTGGCGGCTTCGCCCGGGTCGAGCGGCATGCGCCAGCCCCCGTCCCTTTCGCGCGATCCGGTGGCGATCTTTACCCCGGTGAAGCCGAGGCTGAGATAGAAATCGAGCTTGGCCGCAAGCTGGTCCTTCGGATAGTTGCTCGGCCCGCCCGAGGCATAGCAGGGCAGCCGATCGTGTTTGCGCCCGCCCAGGAGTTGCCAGACCGGAACGCCGTGCAGCTTGCCGCGCAGGTCCCACAGCGCGGCCTCGATGCCATTCAGAATCGCGGCGCCAAGTCCGACCCGGCACCAGTAGTTGCCCGCGCGATACATCCGCTCCCAGAGTTCGTCCACGTCGTCGGGCGACTGCCCGATCAGGATCGGGGCAAAGAAATCCACGGTCGCGGGCACGGACTCGGGGAAGAAATAGCCCGCGTAGGTCTCGCCGATCCCGACGATACCGACATCGGTGTGGATCTCGATGAAGGCGGCGCTGCGCCGGGGGCGCGCGGAGAGGATATACGGGTCGCGGCTGTATGGGCCGGTCAGCAGCACGGTGCGGACGTCGGTGATTTTCATAGGCGAATGCGCCCGAAGTGGGGCTGACCGATTGTAGTCGGCGGCAGGATTTGTGGTGAGGACTCGAGGCAGGTGGCAGACGGATATACATCCGGCGAGATCACGATCCCGGCGCTATGCGCCGGGATCGTGATCTCGCCCTGAAGAATCCTAAGTGCCACTAACAAAACCTATTCTCCGGAGGCCATATCCCCCGGCTTCGCCGGGGGATATGGCCTCCGGAGAAAGTTCTGTTAGGAGTTCTAGGGCGCAGCCTTGACAAAGCTGGATGATCGCCGAGAATCGGCCCATCATGACCCAACAAAAACCTGCCCCATCCACGATTGAAGAAATCCAACTCCAGACCCAACTCTCGATCGCAAAGAATCTGACCAAGGTCTGGTCTCAGGTGAAAGCCACCACGGCCAAGGCGGCCAAGAAGGACGCCTACGACAAGGACGAAAAGAAGGCGCTCGTCGCCTTGTTCAAGTCCTTCGATGAGGGCCTGACGCCCAAGCTCAAGGCGATCGAAAAGGCCAAGGATGGACCCGGCTATGTCAAGGCGGTCAACGCGGCCCTGGTGGTCGTCAAGAGCTACAAAGACAAGGTAAAGGCCGACGAGGCGCTGTCAGCCAAGCATAACGTGGCGCTCCGGGGCATCCTGAAGGGAATTCAGGACGTGCTGGAAGGCAAAAAGACGGCCGTCGAGCAGAGCGTCATTGCCAAACTGGACGTGTAACGCTGGGAAACGGCGTTTGTTGTGACTGCACGCGCCAGGATTGCAGACGGTTGCGCGTCGACGCATCCAGACAAGCGAAACGTCCGCGAGAACGAGGCCGAAGGCCTTAGTTACGTCAGCCGGCGCCTTTGAGGCGCCGGCGGGGCCAGCGCGAGCCGCGTCTACCCTCGAACGGCAGTCTTTGCCTCGGCTCCGGCCTGCGACGCCGGCACGTAGAACGTGCCGGCTGATCCAACCCAAGCCTCCGGCCTGTTTCGGACGGATGAGCATACGGGAGGCGTTTCCGCGCCATCCGCAGCGTCGGTGTACTCCGTGATCGATAATCGCCCCCCATGCGCATCTTCAGCGGCGGCATCGCCACCGAAACCAACACCTTCTCGCCCATCCCCACCGGCCTGGCCGACTTCCCCGTCGCGCGGACCCTCGACGAACTCGACGGCATCCTCGGCGGCGACGCGATTCGGGCCTGGCAGCGCATGGCCGCCGATCGAAGTTGGGACTTTACGTTTGGCTTGTATTCCTTTGCCCAGCCGGCCGGCACCACCACCCGCGCGACCTATGAGGCGCTCCGCGATGAGCTGCTCACGCGCCTGCGCGCTGCCGGTCCGGTCGATGTCGTCCTGTTGTTGCTGCACGGGGCGATGGTCGCCGACGGCTATGACGACTGCGAGACCGACCTCACCCAGCGCGTGCGCGAGATCGCCGGCCCCAGGGTCAGGATCGGGGTCGAGCTCGACCTGCACTGCGACATCGCCCAGGCCACCGTCGACGTCACCGACGTGATCGTGCTCTACAAGGAATATCCCCACACCGACATCGTGGCGCGGGCC
>JAGOCU010000462.1 GCA_017998555.1 Thermoflexales bacterium | reverse complement strand
CCCAGGTATTGCAGCAAGCGCTGCAAGCGGCCCTGCAGCCCCCGAAAAAACAGGGTGAAGACGATGGTCAGCAGCCAGGAATACACAACCATGCCGCGTGAATAGTCGTAGGCGCCGCTGGTGGTTTTGAGCAGCAATGACGCGACCGCAATGCTCAGCAACATCCCGATCGAGACGCCCGAAAAAATCGTCGCCAACTCGTCCGAACCGTAACGCGTGCGCCGCCGGTGATACATCCGCCCAAAGAAGAAGGCGGTGATGATCGACACAAGCTGGAGGCCGAGCAGCGGCAGGAAATCGCCAAAGGTCAGACCGTCGGCCGCTTTCTCGGGGAGCGGAATCGCCAGACGCAGGCGATACGCGGTGTAAAAACCGAGGCCGATGCTTGCCGCATCCGAGATGAGGAGCGACAGAATCACAATGGACGCGTAGTTCCGCCGCATAAACGACGGCCGCGCGGGCACCGCCACAATCGCCTCCTCCATATCGTTGCGATTATACGGGCGGGAACATCACTGACCGCCGACCGCGGTCTGCCCGCACCCTACAGCAGCCCCTGTTGGGCGGCTGGCGCCGGCGGGATCCACGGCACGCCCAGGTGGCCGTAGGCGCGGGCGGTGGCGACGCGCCCACGCGGCGTGCGATCCAAAAACCCAAGCTGAAGGAGATACGGTTCGACCACGTCCATGATGGTGTCGGCGTCCTCGGAGATGCTGGCCGCGATGGTCTCCAGCCCGACCGGCCCGCCCCCAAACTTGTCGATCAGGGCATGCAACACCCGGCTGTCCAGGTCATCCAACCCGAGCGGGTCAATCCCCACCATCTTCAGCGCATCGAGGGCCAGCGCGTGGTGGATGCGCCCATCGCCACGGACCTGGGCGAAGTCACGCACGCGCTTGAGCAGGCGCAGCCCTACCCGGGGCGTGCCGCGCGCGCGCTGGGCGACATCCATCAAGGCTTCGTCATCGATGGGCGTATTGAGCAGCCGCGAGCCGCGCGAGACGATCTTGAGCATGGCCTCGATCGGATAAAAATCAACCCGCAACTGCACATGAAAGCGATCTCGCAGCGGGTTGGACAGCAGGGCCAGGCGGGTCGTCGCGCCGACGATGGTGATCTGGGGCAATTTGAGCCGCACGCTGCGCGCGCTGGGGCCCTTGCCGATCACGATGTCCAACGCGTAGTCTTCCATCGCCGGATAGAGCACTTCCTCGACGGCCCGGCTCAGGCGGTGAATCTCGTCGATGAACAGCACATCATGGGCGCGCAGATTGGTGAGAATGGCGGCCAGGTCACCGGCCCGTTCGATGGCCGGACCCGAAGTCACCCGCAGGTTTGCGCCCATCTCGTGGGCGATGATGTGGCTGAGCGTGGTCTTGCCCAGTCCCGGCGGGCCATAGATCAGGACGTGATCGAGCGCCTCGGCGCGCCCCCGCGCGGCCTGGATGGCAATCCGCAGGTTGTCGCGCACGTTGTCCTGGCCAATCAGGTCTTCCAGCGACTTGGGGCGCAGGGCGCGGTCGAGGGCGCCATCGTCCTCCGGAAGTTGTTCGCCCGACACGGCGCGTGGATCAGTGTCGTTGGCCATGAATTCCGATTTTACCCCGGAGTCGCACATTTGTTCGATGGTATTTATGAATTCGACATCGCCTGGCTTCGCCAGGCGATGTCGAATTCATGAACAACCCCGGTTCAGCCGACCTGAAGGATGGCCATCCGCGCCGCCGGCAGCAGCGGCAACAGATCGCTGGCGAGCAGGCCCGAATCGCCG
This sequence comes from Thermoflexales bacterium, assembly GCA_017998555.1. GTDB lineage: Bacteria > Chloroflexota > Anaerolineae > J036 > Brachytrichaceae > Brachythrix. The sequence goes on along the minus strand of JAGOCU010000462.1, from coordinate 751 downwards.
TTAACGTCGCGCCAGAGCGCGCCCGCCCGGGCGTGCAGAGCGACACCGCACACGGCCGCATCAAAGGGCCGAAGCCCCTGCGCCATTAACCCAACAATGGCGCCGGCCAGCACATCACCCGTGCCGGCGGTGGCGAGCGCGGGGTTCGCGGACTCCACCACCATCACCTGTCCGTCGCGCGATGCGATGACGGTGTTGGCCCCCTTCAGGACCACGACAGCGCCGCACTCACGGGCAAGATGCGCGGCGTGCCCAATCCGATCGGCCTGGATCTCGGCAACCGGAAGGCTGGTGAGGCGGGCCATTTCGCCCGGATGCGGCGTCAGCACGGCCGACAGATCGCTTAGCCGGTACTCCAGAAGCGCTTCGTCCTCGGCCAGCATGTTGAGCGCGTCAGCGTCAAACACCACCCCCCGCACGTCAGCTCTGAGGTGGACCATCGCCGCCATGAAAGCGCCCAGCGCCGCCCTTCCAGAATCGCCCCGGCCCAGGCCCGGACCCACCAGCGCAGCGCCGATCCCGCGGAGTTTCTCGAGACCCGAAACGGTCTGCGCGACATACACCGCCTCCGGGATCAAGGCGGCTGCAATGGTCCTCCCCGCCTCCGGCACGGCCAGGGTGACAAGGCCCGCGCCAGCCCGATACGCGGCCCCCGCGCACAGCGCCGGCGCGCCGGGGAAGTCGTGCGAGCCCGCGACGATCAGGGCGCGTCCATGACTGCCCTTGTTGGCATCCAGCTCCCGCCGGGGCA
>JAGOCU010000461.1 GCA_017998555.1 Thermoflexales bacterium | reverse complement strand
AAACGCGTGCGCGAAATGAGGCGGCTTGTAACCCCGATAGAATGCCCCTCACGTGAAAGGCGCATTTGTTTCCCGGTTGGCAGGCGGCCTGTCGCCGCGCCTCGGGATTGGCCTGGCGGTCGCGGCGGCGGCCGGCGCGGGGCTCGCAATCGGGCTGCTCCCCGTCACTTCCCTGCTCGTCGTTCTTGGCGGGCTGCTTGCGATAGCGATCGTGGCCGCGATCCTGATCGAGCCCAGCGTCGGCCTGGCTCTCACCCTGATCGCCGGGCCCTTCGAACCACTCGAGCAGGTCCGGCTTGGTCTGCCCATCGACAGCGGCCAGGCCCTCTTCGCCCTGACCCTCGGGGCATATGCCCTGCGCTGGCTGAGCGCGCGCCGATCCCCGAGCGCCGCCGATCGCGCCGCCCTGCGCGAGATCGCCCGTTTCGCCGCCCCCATCCTGGTCTTCATCGGGGTGGGCGTGCTGTCGTTCTTCCCCGCCACTGACTTTCGATTGTGGCTCAAGGAATGCGTGAAATGGGTGGAGATCGCCCTCATGCTCACCCTGGTCGCCCTGGAGGCGCGAGCGCCGGGCCGGCGGCGGCTCATCCTGGGAGCCATCCTGATCGTCGCCGCCGGTGAGGCGCTGTTTGGCGTCTACCAATTCGCGCTACGTCAGGCGGGCCCGGTCGAGTTCGCCCTGCCGGGTGGGCGCTTCTATCGCGCCTCGGGCACGCTCGAACAACCAAACCCGTATGGCGGGTACATGGGCCTGAGTTGGCCGATCGCCTTCGCGCTTGGAATAACCTGGCTGCGCGAACCCTGGCGGCGAATACGAAGCCGCGATTGGCGCGGCGTGCTCACGGCCCCGGGGCCAGCGCTCGCAGGTCTGGCCGCGCTTCTGGTCTCCATCGCCTGCGTCGGCGGGCTGCTGGCTTCGTGGTCGCGCGGGGCATGGATTGGGGCGGCAGCGGCCGGCGCGGCCATGCTGATCGCCATGAGCGGGCGCCCGGGACGGGCTCTGCTGGCGGTTGTCGCGGGTGCCGTCATCGTCGTGGCGCTCTGGCAATTCGGGCTGTTGCCCACCGCCATCGTGAGTCGGTTGAGCGAGTTCACCACCCAGTTTGATTTCTCCAACATCGACGTCCGGGGCGCGTATCTCACGGCCGCCAACTTCTCGCTGATCGAGCGCCTGGCGCACTGGCAGGCCGCCCTTGGGATGATCCTCGATCACCCCTGGCTTGGAGTGGGTTTTGGCAACTACGGCGCCGCCTACGAGCAGTACCGCACCCTGCGCTGGGCCAATCCGCTCGGACACGCCCACAACTACTATCTGAACATCTTCGCTGAAACGGGGATCCTGGGCCTGCTGGCCTATCTCGGCGTGTGGGTGGCTATCGTTGTCCAGGCGTTGCGCGCGGCGGGCCGGCGGAACGCCCCGGCCCTGCGCTTGATGGCGATCGGCCTGCTCGGCGCGGTCGCGCATCTGAGCGCCCACCACCTGTTCGACAACTTGTATGTGGCCAATACCTTTCTGCTGATCGGGGCCTATCTCGGGCTGTTCGCCGGCGCGCGGCTTGAGCCGGTCGGCCAGGCCGCGCCGGATTCGTCAATTTCAGAAGCAACATCCACCGGCTTCGCCGGGGATGTTGCTTCTGAAGACAAGTGATCCACGCGTTGCGAAAATGAACACGACGGACTTGTGCTTCCTCCCCGCGCTTGAACAGGCCGGCCTGATCCGGTCAGGCCAGCTATCGGCCCGCGACCTGCTGGAAGCGCACCTGACCCAGATCGAGCGGACGAACCCGGCCGTCAACGCCATCATCACCCTCGACCCGGAGGGCGCACGGGCGCAAGCGCGGGCCGCCGATGAGGCCCAGGCCCATGGCGCTGCGCTCGGGCCGCTGCATGGCCTGCCGGTGGCGCACAAGGACCTGCTCGAGACGCGTGGCATGCGAACGACGTATGGCTCACCCATCCATCGCGATTTCGTCCCGAACTACGACGCGCTGGTCGCCGAGCGGATCGTCGCCGCGGGCGCGATCCGGATTGGCAAGACCAACACCCCCGAGTTCGGGGCGGGTTCGCAGACGTTCAACCCGATTTTCGGAGCGACCCGCAACCCGTACGATCTTTCGAAGACCGTGGGTGGAAGCAGCGGCGGGGCGGCCGCCGCCCTGGCCTGCGGGATGATCCCGATCGCGGACGGCAGCGACATGGGCGGCTCGCTGCGCAATCCGGCCTCGTTCTGCAATGTCGTTGGCCTGCGCCCATCGCCCGGCCGAGTGCCCGCCCTGCCCCAGCGCATGGGCTGGTTCACCTTGTCGGTCGAGGGCCCAATGGCCCGCACCGTTGGCGATGTCGCCCTGCTGCTGAGCGTGATCGCCGGCCCCGACCCGCGCGCGCCGCTGTCCCTGAGCGACCCCGGTTCGCGCTTTGGCCAGCCGCTCGCACGCGACTTTTCAGGCGCGCGCATCGCCTGGGCGGGCGACCTGGGTCTGCCTTTCGACCCCGAGGTGTTGCGGGTGGTCGATGCGCGGCGCGCGACCTTCG
>JAGOCU010000460.1 GCA_017998555.1 Thermoflexales bacterium | reverse complement strand
CAGCGCTTCAAGAGTGGTTCGAGTCTGGATGTCCATACTGCTCCTAACGAATGGCATGTTGGGAAGCGGCATCCCCAGTCTGGCGCACGCCGGGCCGGGGATGCCGCTTCCCGGATTCATACTGCCGATGGGCAATCTCAAGCACGCCATCAGGCGCAAAGTTCGACATAAGCCACCGCAGCGCCTGCGGGCGATCATCGCCGCCTGCGTCGGTCAACAACACCTGGTCGCACTCGACTGCGATGTCCTGGACGATGCGCTCGTAGCGATAGTAAGCCAGGGCGTCAAGATCGATTTCGACCTCGCCGTATCCGGCGTAGAAGAGCGCTTCTTCTTCCGCAGGCGCGCGGGCATTGCCAAACTGACCGCCCCCGGCATACATCAAATCGCGCTCTTTCGGCGCGAGGATGGGCGCGTCCCAGTCGACAATTTGCAGCCCGCCATCCGCGCCGATCAGCAAGTTGCCCGCGTGCAGATCGGCGTGGCACAGCACGCGCTCGCGCGTCTGCAACTGTGACGCCAGGACTTCAGTTCGCGCAACGAGATCGAGGATGGTCTCCCGCCTCTCGCGCAGAACGGTGGCGAGCTGGGAGGCCACGGGATCCGTGAATGTCTCCGTGTCCGCGCGCCGCAGGGATGCCCGCACCCGCGCGCGCCACTGCGGATCGTCGTGTTCCATCTGCAAGCGTTGGACAATCCCGCCGGGCAGGGTGACCGCATGGATGCGCCGGATGGCGGCCCCAAAGGCAACCCACTGGGCGTCCGACAGTGGCCGCGCATAGGCGTTGTCGCCATCGACAAAGGGATAGACGATGGCCCGGAAGGCGCCCAGATCAGCCCACAGCCGTCCCGCCTGGGTGGCGAGCGGAGCGATGATCTCCCCAATGCCCCGCTCGCTCAAGTACTTTGGCAGCGCCACCGACATGGGATCGAAGCCGCCAAAGCGCAGCTTCACAAAGTAGCGCGCGCCATCCGCGCCCAGCCCGCGATACACCGCGGTGTTCAGGTCCGCGCCGAGCGGAAGAAACTCCAGGCGCTCGAGACGCAGGCCAAACGCGTCGCTGACATTTCCGGCCAGAGGCCCCTCCGGGATGTCCGGCTTGTCGAGCATCGCCGATCCGTTTTGCGCGTCTCAGCCGCCGGCCATGGCGCCGACAACCATGAACGGCTCGGCGCCGCTGACCACCGCCTCGGGCAGGGGCGCATCCGGCGATTCGTGCGACAGGTCCTGCCCGCAGGCAAAGAAGCGGATGAAGGCCCGCCGCTTCAGCGTGTCGTGATCGCGCATCGTCCCCTGCAGCATCGGGAAGCGGGCTTCCAGCGCGTCGAGCACAGCCCGCTGGGTGGCCGGGCCTTCGATCTCGAGGGTGACCTCGCGGCCCACCCCGGCCAACGTCCGCAGATGGTGCGGGATGACGACGACGATCACGGCAGGGTCTGAACTTCCACCGACACGACTGCCGGCAGATCGCGCACGATCGGGGCCCAGGTGTCGCCGGAATCGGCCGAAGCGTAGACCTGCCCGCCGCTGGTGCCGAAGTAGATCCCGCACGAATCCAGCGAGTCCACCGCCATCGCGTCGCGCAGCACATTGACGTAGCAGTCCTGCTGCGGCAGCCCGTTGGTCAGGGCCTCCCACTCATTGCCGCCAGTCCGGCTGCGATACACCCGCAGCTTGCCCTCGGGCACGAAGTGCTCCGAGTCGCTCTTGATCGGCACAACGTAAACGGTATCGGGCTCATGGGCGTGCACGGCGATCGGGAAGCCGAAGTCGCTGGGCAGGTTGCCGCTGACCTCATGCCACATCCCGCCCGCGTTGTCGGTGCGCATCACGTCCCAGTGCTTCTGCATGAACAGCACATCCGGGCGCGATGGGTGCATCGCCAGGTTGTGCACGCAATGCCCGACTTCGGCCGTGGTGTCGGGAAGCTCATACGGCGACTTGAGGCCCTGGTTGATCGGCAGCCACGTCACGCCGCCGTCATCGGTCCGGAATGCGCCCGCAGCCGAGATGGCGACGAAAATCCGATTTGGATTGTGGCGATCCAGGATGATCGTGTGCAGGCACATTCCGCCCGCGCCCGGCTGCCACAGATTGCCTTTGACCGCGCGCAGACCGGCGAGCTCGTGCCAGGTCTGCCCGGCGTCGGTCGAGCGGAACAGGGCGGCGTCCTCGACCCCGGCGTAGACGGTATCGGGGTCCGTCAGCGAGGGCTCGAGGTGCCAGACGCGCTTGAACTCCCACGGATGCTGGGTGCCGTCGTACCACTGATGGGTGCCCGGCACGCCGTCGTAGCCGAACTTGTTGCCGATCGGCGCCCAGGTCTTGCCCCCATCGTCCGAGCGCTGCATGATCTGGCCAAACCAGCCGCTCGACTGCGAGGCGTAGATCCGGTTGGGATCGACGGGCGATCCCTTGAGGTGATAGATCTCCCAGCCCGCGAAATGCGGGCCGCTGACCTCCCACTGCTGCCGTTTCGCATCCGATGTCAGAATAAACGCGCCTTTCCGTGTGCCTACCAGGACCCGTACACCGCTCAT
>JAGOCU010000459.1 GCA_017998555.1 Thermoflexales bacterium | reverse complement strand
GTGGTCTGGCTCGGCCAGATGATCTCGATTCTGGCCTCGCGCATGTCGCAGTTTGCCCTCACCATCTGGGCGTATCAGCTGACGGGCAGCGCCACGGCGCTGGCGCTCGTCCAGGTTGCTTTCATTACGCCGCTCCTGCTCATGTCACCCTTCGCCGGCGCCCTGGTCGACCGGCACAATCGCAAGGTCATGATGGCTTTGAGCGACATCGGCGCAGGCGCTTCGACCGTCCTGATCTTCATCCTCTATCTGGGTGGGGGTCTGCAGATCTGGCACCTCTACATCGCGGCCGTCATCTCGGGTACGTTCGAGTCTTTCCAGTTCCCGGCCTATTCGGCCAGCATCAGCCTGATGGTCGGCAAGGAACAACTCGGGCGGGCGAACGGTCTGGTGTCGCTGATGGACGCCGGCCCGGGCGTCATTGCCCCGCTGCTCGCCGGCGCGCTGTTCCCGGTGATCGGTTTGTCTGGCTTGTTGACGTTTGACATCCTGACCTTCATCCTGGCAGTCGGCGCGCTGGCGATGGTCTTTGTCCCCCAGCCGCCCCCCACGGCCGAAGGCGCGGCTGGCAAAGGCAATCTGATCCAGGAGGCGATCTTCGGCTTTCGCTACATCTTTGCCCGGCCCAGCCTGTTGGGGTTGCAACTGACCTTTTTGTTCGGCAATCTCTTCAGCGGGATCGGCTACAGCATCATGGCGCCGATGATCCTGGCCCGATCCGTCAACGATGCATTCACCTTCGGCAGCGTGCAGACCGCCGGCGCCGTGGGCGGCATCGTCGGCGGAATCATCATGAGCGCGTGGGGAGGCTTCAAACGCCGCAGCTTTGGCGTCGTGGCGGGCTTTGTCTGGTCAGGACTGACGGGCATGCTGATCCTCGGCCTGGGGCAGACCGCGCCGATCTGGTTGATCGGGAGCTTGCTGGGCGCGCTGGCCATCCCCCTGACCAACGGTTCGAATCAAGCCATCTGGCAGGCCAAGGTCGCGCCCGACACCCAGGGCCGGGTGTTCTCCGCCCGCCGGCTGATTGCCTGGATCACCAACCCGATCACGCCGCTTATCGCCGGACCCCTGTCCGATTTCGTGCTTGAGCCCGCCCTGCGTAACGGCGAAAGCCCTCTGGCCCGGCTGTTTGGCGGATGGGTCGGCGTGGGTCCCGGCGCGGGCATGGGCCTGCTGATCGCCTTTGCCGGCATCGCCAGCGCGCTGGTCGGCGTCATCGCCTGGACGTCCCGGCCCATCCGCGATGTTGACACACTCCTCCCTGACGCGATCCCTGCGAAAATGAGCGCGCCATGACGATCTGGGACACCTACCCTGCCGACTATCGCGCGGCCGAAGTCGCCCGCATCCGTGCCGCCGCGCGCAGCGGCGATTGCGCCTCGGTGGTCGGACTGAGCGGGGCCGGCAAGAGCAACCTGTTTGGCTGGCTCGCGCATCGCGCGCCGAGTCCGCCACGCTGGGCGCTGGTGGACTGCAACCGCCTCACCGATCAAACGCCCGAGGCGCTGTTCCGGCTGATCCGGCGCGCGCTCACGGGCTCCGGCGCGCCGGCCGACGATGAAATCTTGGCGCTGGACGTTGTTCTCGACGCGGCCGTGGCTGACGGGGTTGTCGCGCTGCTGCTGGATCGGTTTGACGCCGTGGTTCCCGCCGGCGCCATCGCCGGGAATCTGCGCGCCCTGCGCGACGCGCGCAAGTTTCGGCTGTCCCTCATCTTTGGCACCCGGCACGGCCTGCCGCCCGCCAGCGAGCTGGCCGAGCTCTGCCATGCCCACACGATCGCGCTGGGCTGCCTGAGCGCCGCCGACGCCGCCTGGAATGTCGCTGCCTATGCGGAGCGTAAGGGCTTGGCCTGGGGCGCGGCCGAGGCCAGCGCGCTCACCCGCATCACGGGCGGGTATCCCTCATTGCTCCGGGCAGGTTGCGAGGCCCTCGCGGAAGGGGCGCCGCTCACTCCCGCCGGAATTGGCGCGCATGCTGCCGTGCGCGCGCGGATCGAGGAATTCTGGTCGGACAGTCCCTCGCCCGAAGAACTGCGCCGGACCGGTCTGGACCTGCTGCCGCTGCTCATGGACGGACGTCCCGCACGCGAGGCGCTCGATCGAGGCTTCGACGCGTCGAAGTTGACCGCCCTCACGGCCAAGGAAAGCGCGCTGCTCGAATACCTGCGCGCCCATACCGGCTCGGTGTGTGACAAGGACGACCTGATCCGCGCGGTCTGGCCCGAGGACATGATCTTCGAGCGCGGGGTCCGCGATGACAGCCTGGCTCAGCTCGTGCGGCGGCTGCGCGAGAAGGTCGAGGCCGATCCGGGCAAGCCGCGCCATGTGCAAACCGTGGCCGGGCGTGGCTACACCTTCAAGTCGTGATTGCTCCGGGCCTTTCACCACCAATATCTCGTAACAGACCCTGTCGCCGAGGCGACAGGGTCTGTTACGAGTCCTAAGGCGCAGAGACACGAAGAATCTGGCTGAACACGATCCTGAGAACACGGGGCAAGATCACGATCCTCACGCGAAGCGCGAGGATCGTGATCTTGCCTG
>JAGOCU010000458.1 GCA_017998555.1 Thermoflexales bacterium | reverse complement strand
GCGCTCTTCGCGCTGACGGCCGTGTCGATCCTGGCCCTGCTCTCCATCGACTGGCATGGCATTGCCAATCGGGTCGGGTCCTCAATGACGCCAACGGCCGGGGTCGAGCGCATCTCGATGCGCCAATTGTTGTCACGTCGGGATGTCGCGCTGGGCATCGCGACAATGGCGTTTGCTCAGGCGCCCATGACGATGATGATGTCCATCGTCAGTCTGCATATGACCCACCACGCGCACACCCTGGACGCCGTCGGCGCGGTCATTTCGCTGCACGTGTTGGGGATGTTCGCTTTTTCGCCCTTGTGGGGCGCCCTGGCCGATCGGATGAGCAAGCGCGTGCTGGTCCTCATCGGGGCTTGCGTGCTGATGCTGGGCTGTTTGCTGGGACCGGTATCAAACGAGCTCATCCCGATCGAGGTCGCCCTCTTTTTTGTCGGGCTGGGCTGGAGCATCTGCTACGTCAGCGGGTCCGCCCTGCTTACCGGCGCTCTCACCCGCGAAGAAAAGGCCCGAGCCCAGGGGACCAACGATCTGATCGTCAACTTGTCATCGGCCCTGGGCGGTCTCGCCAGTGGCGTAATCCTCAGCTCCTGGGATTATCTGGGTGTCGGAACACTCGGTGTCGCGCTGATCAGCCTGCCAATCCTCGTCATGCTGATCCAGCGGCTGCGCCCCATGCCGGCTGCGGCGGCATAGTGTTTTTTGGAGAACGAATCCCCCGTCCCGGCGCAGGCCGGGATGGGGGATTTCGTTTCCTTTTCTACATCGCCAGAAACAGCGCATGCATGCGCGGGTCCTCCGTCAGCTCGGGGTGGAACGACGTGCCGAGGAACAGCCCCTGGCGGGCGGCCACGATCGTGCCGTCGTCCAGCTTGCTGAGCACCTTGACGCCCTTCCCCACGGTCTCGATCAGCGGCGCGCGGATGAAAACAGCCTTGAACGGCGCGCGCAATCCGACGATCTTCAGGTCCTGGGTGAACGAATCCACCTGCCGGCCAAAGGCATTCCGCCGAACCGTAACGTCCATCAGACCCAGCCCGGGCTGATCACGTCCGACATCCCTGGCCATGAAGATCAGCCCGGCGCAGGTCCCCCACATCGGATGACCGGCTCCGGCGAATGCAATCAAGGGGGCCATCAGACCCGAGGCGACCGCCACCTTGCCAAACGTCGTCGATTCACCACCAGGCAGGATCAGGCGATCGACGCCCTTGAGATCGCGCGGCAGGCGGACCTCGCGCGCTGTGACGCCAAGTTTGCCGAGCATGGTCATATGCTCGGCAAAGCCGCCCTGCAGGGCCAGTACCCCGACTACCATCCGCGCCCGGCCATCTTGTGGGCCGCGTCGAGGGTGCTCACGCTGATGCCCACCATGGGCTCGCCCAGATCCTTGCTCACCTCGGCGATGATCTTGTAGTCGCGGAAGTGCGTGGTCGCTTCGACGATGGCCTTGGCGCGTTTGGCCGGGTCGCCACTCTTGAAGATGCCGCTGCCGACAAACACGCCGTCCACGCCGATCTCCATCATGAGCGCGGCATCTGCGGGCGTGGCGATGCCCCCCGCGGCGAACAGCACGACGGGCAGCCGGCCGAGATCCGCCGTCTCCTCGACCAGGGCGAAGGGCGCCTGGATTTCCTTGGCATAGGCGAACATCTCTTCGCGCCGCATCGTCTTGAGCCGCCGAATCTCGCCCAGGATCGCGCGCGCATGCCGCACGGCCTCAACCACGTCGCCAGTCCCGGCCTCGCCCTTGCTGCGTACCATCGCCGCGCCCTCGCTGATCCGGCGAAGCGCTTCGCCCAGGTTGCGCGCGCCGCACACAAACGGGACCTTGAAGTCGCGCTTGTCGACGTGATTCTCTTCGTCGGCGGGGGTGAGCACTTCGCTCTCGTCGATATAGTCGATGCCAATCGACTCGAGAACCTTGGCCTCCACAAAATGGCCGATCCGGCACTTGGCCATGACCGGGATCGTGGTGATCTTCATGATCCGCTGAATCATGCCCGGGTCGCTCATCCGCACAACGCCGCCATCGCGCCGGATGTCGGCCGGCACGCGCTCGAGCGCCATGACCGAACAGGCCCCCGCGTCCTCAGCGATCTTGGCCTGCTCGGGGTTGATCACGTCCATAATCACCCCGCCTTTGAGCATCTGGGCCAGGCCCTTCTTCAACTCAAAGGTGCCAAGCTGTTTGCCGTGGGCGGTCTTGCCGTTGCTGCTATTTGCGCCGTTGGCGCCGATCGTCTTCTTTGCCATGGATCTCCTGCTGTTTGAAAGGCGGACGCATACGCGCCCGCAATGCATCGTCTGACGCGCCACTGTACTCCGATATTGGCTTGGTGTGAACGGCCAATTCATGGCGACATGAGGGGGCCACTTTCACCGGCCCGCCGAGGGCGCGTCCATTTTCCCCCGGGAATCACGCCCCCGGCTTCGCCGGGGGCGTGATTCCCGGAATGTTCGCGTGGCGCCGTTAGGGCGCCACCGGCAGGTAATAGCTGACAGTCAACCCGCTCTCGGGATGCTGGCGCCTGTCGACCAGACGGTATCCAACCGGCGCGC
>JAGOCU010000457.1 GCA_017998555.1 Thermoflexales bacterium | reverse complement strand
CGAGGTTGTCGCGCGCCTCGATCCGGGCCGGGTCTACTGGCCTGGCAGCCCATATACCCCGAATGGGCCGACCAGCGACCAGACCGTTGGTGATCGGCACACCTGGGACGTCTGGCACGGCGCGATGTCCGACTATCAGGACTACCCGCGTCTGGAGGGCCGTTTCGTCAGTGAGTTCGGGATGGCCTCCGCGCCGCGGCGGGCCCTGCTCGATCGCTATATCTCGGTGTCCGAACGCTCGCCGCGCAGCGAAACGATGGATTGGCACAACAAAGCCGAGGGCGGGCCGCGCCGCATCGCGACATACCTGATCCGGAACCTCTGCGACGCCGAGCCAACCGATCTGGACGACTACATCTACCTGTCCCAGTTCAATCAGGCCGAGGCGATGGCCTGCGCCTTCGCGGGCTGGCGCCGGCGCTGGGGATCGCCTGGCGGACGGGCTGTGTCAGGCGCGTTGGTGTGGCAGCTCAACGACTGCTGGCCGGTGACAAGCTGGGCGATCGCCGACTACGACGCGATTGCCAAACCCGCCTGGTATGCGACCCGCCGCGCGCTGGCCCCGATTGCGCTGGGACTTCGGCGTGAGGGCGGCAGGGCCAGCGCCTGGGTGGTCAACGAATGGATGAAGCCTGTCATGTTCAACCTCGAGGTTCGGGCATGGTCGTTGGACGGCGCCCTGCGCCGTCTGTCGCGTCTCCCGGTGACCGCCCTCGCCAACGCCACGACCGAAATCCAACTTGGCCTCGCCCCGCTGGCCGACGATGAGGTTCTATCGTTGCGCGGATTCGCGAATGGCCACGCCCTGGCGGCCACCGCCTGGCGCGAGCCCTACAAAGCCCTGGCCCTGCCTGATCCGGGTCTGGTCATCGCCCGCAGCGGGCCTGACACGCTTACCGTGAGCACAGCCCGGCCGGTCAAGGGCGTGTGGCTGACCGCGCCAGGAGCCGAGGTCAGGTGGAGTGACAACTTCCTCGACCTGTGCCCCGGCGACGCGCTTGAGATTCAGGCGCCCGGCCTGGGCGACCGGCCTGTATCGGCTCGCTGGCTCGGTGACAGGCGAATTCCCGCCTGAAACCGCCGCTCCAGAATACGCCCGGAAACTGCATTCCCCGGCTGAGCCGGGGAATGCAGTTTCCGAAACATATTGGCTGGCGCGACGGCCAACGTTCAGACCGCAATCCCGCGGGCGGCGGCGACCGCCGCCAACAGCAGGTGATGGGGTGTATCCGATGGCAAGGCACAGCCCGGTCCGAGTACGAGCTTCTGTGTCCCCGCTTCATGCGCGCTCGCCTGCAGGTCCGCGGCCACTTCATCCTCCGACTGCCAGTCGAAGAATTTCTCGTTCATCCCGCCGATGAGGGCGACCGATGTCAGCGCCCGCGCCTCAGACAGCGACGGCGCGCTGTTGAAGTGCGACCAACTCAACGCCTCGCACGGGTAGTCCGCGCAACGGTCAAAACGCAGATTGACTCCATGCGCGTGGACCATCCGGATCATTCCCTCGGCCGCCTCGAGGATGCGCCGATCGTAGGGGTCAACAAATTCGGCATACTGGGCATCGGTCAGCCCGCCCCACTCGGGCTCAACCGCCCCGTTGATGGAATAAAAGATCCCATCGGCGCCGGCGTCGCGCAGCGCATGGAGGTAGCCAATATGCGTTTCCGTCACGGCTTCGAGCGCCACGTGAGCCTCGGCGGGGTGAGCCAGGGCAAAGGCGAGCGCCCCCCGCCCGGCGGCGCGCACGATCGCCTGGAGCGGGTTGAAGAGGGTGTCAATCAGCGGCACCTGCGGACCAAACGCGATGCGCAAGCGGCGCAGGCAGGTCAACTGCGCGCTCTGAATGGGTGACGACGGCGAGAGCGGCTCAAACCGGAGCAGATCAGCTGGCTCCTTCAGACCGCGTATGCCAGGCAAAGGCAGGCGATAGTCGTTCATGACCTTTACGAAGTCCCAGTCATAGGCCTTCTGGAAGGCGATGTGGCGGTCAGCGCTTTCCTCACCCGTCAGGTGTTCAGACCCAAAGTGCAGCCAGGCCGAGATCGGAAGCCGGTCGATGGGTTCGCCCCGCAGCGCGGCATCAAGTCGTTCACGTTTCGTCATCATGGTCTTGTCCTTCCCGGAGGGCCAAATCGGCCACCGGTGATTGGAGATGATACTCCCGCGCTGACGATTGCAGACTGCCACCGTGTCGGCGCAAATCCGACTGTGCCGGTGGACAAGCCTGAAGCGCTCGAGACGGGCCGAGCGGGCAGGGATCGGTATTGATCCGCGCTTAGGGCGCGGGCGCGACGAGCACCTGGCCGAGCGTCACGACATCATTTGGCTTGCCCGTCGGGAAACGCTTGAAGTTGCGCGCATCGTAAAAGCCGGCAACCAGGGTCACAACGCCCGGCGCCTCTCGTGGAAGCTTGAGCGCGAAGGACTCCGTGACACACTCACCAGGCCGCCAGAAGTCGGTGGGGTAGTTCCCGCCGACCGGCGCGTGATCGTCCTGGGCCAATAAGGCGCCTGATGGGCCAAGGACATGGGCAAACACTTTGGCCTCGACCGCCGTGCTTTTCCACGTCT
>JAGOCU010000456.1 GCA_017998555.1 Thermoflexales bacterium | reverse complement strand
CTTCGCTGATGCCGGCGATGCCGCCGATCGCGAAGGCGGCCAGCAACCCGGAGCCGGTCAGGCCTCCCAAGACCGCGTTGCCGAGCTTGCCGATCTCCTCATAGCCGCGCGGATCGAGCGCCAGCCAAGCGCCCGTCACCAACAGGGCCAGCAACAGCAGTCCCAGCGCGAGCGGAAAGACCAACAACAATTGGGCCGGTCTTCGCAGGGTCAGACCGAGCCGTTCGAGCGCCTCGCGCGGTGAGCGCCGGATCAGCAGCCCGACGCCAAGCAGGGCGGGCGGCAGAAGCGTAAACAGATTCGTCACCAGCGTCCACCAACTGTTCCGGCTAAGCTGGGCGGCCATCGCATCCGACATCCCGGTCAAGAGCGGCGCGCTGATCGCCAGGTTCGCGCCGGCCAACCCAAGCGAGGCCAGGGTCATTGACAACGCGGTGATGTCCATGATGGCGTCGGGCTGGATCGGGAACAGGCGCGCGGCAAGGCGCCGCACCGGCGGGGCCAGGACCAGGGATCCCGCCGCCGCGCCGGCAATCAGCAGCGGACCCGCGAGCATAAACGCGCCATCCAGGCCGCGAATCTGATCAAATGCGGCAGCCGGAGCCCGGCCGCTGGCCTGCATGATCGGTATCAGGAATGCCAGCCCGATCAGGACCAGCCCGCCCAATGCCACCAGACTGTAGATCAGCAGCAGATAAACATACGCCCATACCTTCAGACGCGGATCGCGCGCAGCGAAGTTCGACAGGAGGATGCCCAGCAGGAGCGGCGAGACGAGCGCCAGCGTGCCAATGAGTGTTTCCATGCGGCGCCTATAACCCGTGGATCTTCTGGATGAGTTCGACGTGTTTGCCGATCTGGGTTTCCCGGCCCATATAGGGGCCGTAGGGATCCGTCACCTCGCCATCGTCGCGCAGGACATGCAGCGTATTCAGCACGCCATTCGCGAGGACATCGAAATCGTATCCCCCTTCGAGGACCGCCATCATCCGGCCCTCGCAGTATTCATCCGCGAGTCTCGACAGGCGCCGGCCCATGTCGGCAAAACCCGAAAGCGACGCGCGCATCCGGACCTGATAGAGCTGCTCCTTCCAGTGGGCGTCATATCCGGCCGAAATGATGATGAACTGGGGGCGGTACCGCCGCACGGCGGGCACAACGATCCCATCCCACACCATCGAGAATCCCATATCGCTCACGCCCGGCGGGAGCGGCACATTGATGGTCGTCCCCTTGCCCGCCCCCCACCCGATTTCCTCGGCCTCGCCCGAGCCCGGGTAGAGCGGCGACTGGTGGGTGGACACATACAGCACGCGCGGATCCGAGTAGAAGATGCGCTGGGTGCCATTGCCATGGTGAACATCCCAGTCAATGATCATCACCCGCTCGAGTCCAAACTCATCCAGCGCAACCCGGGCCGCAAAGGCCGCGTTGTTGAACAGACAGAATCCCTCGCCATGATCGGCAAAAGCGTGGTGGCCGGGCGGACGAACGAGGGCGTACGCGCGCTGGACGTCGCCGCGCAAAACCGCCCGGGCCGACGCAATCGTCGCGCCCACCGCGAGGGCGGCCACATCAAACGACTCCTCGACCGCGTAGGTGTCGGCGCCAACCATCCCGCCGCCATGGATGCAAAACCGGTCAAGCTCATCGATGTAGTCGCGGTCGTGAATCTGGGCGAGGGTGTCCTTTGACGCAGGCGTGAAGGCGATCGGGCTGAGCGCGCTGAGCATGCCGCTCTTCTCCAGCAGGGACATGACCGATTCGAGGCGACCCTTGCATTCCGGGTGATCCCAGTAATCGTGTCTCAGGAACTCGGGGGAATAGGCGTAACCAACGGTTCGCATGGCAGTATGTTATTTGAGCGCCCCAGGCGCGCGACGGGCGGCGCCCAGGTTCGTATCCCGAATCAAGAACAGGACGAGCAGAGACCCAACGGCGAGGGTCAGTCCGTTCGCAACAAAGGGCGCGGCCGGATTGACGTCATACAGCGGGCCCATCGCAAGCGGTCCGATGACCCGTCCCACGGATAGCGCAAAGGTATACAGGCCAAATCCATAACCGCGCTGCTTGCCGCCGCTCAAATCCGCCACAAGGGCCTGCTCGGCCGGGGTGGCGGCCGAGTAGCACACGGCCTCCAGCGTAGCGAAACTCGCAAGAAATATCGTAGCGGCCGCGCCTGACAGAAACGGGATGAACAGCGAAAACACGCCGCTCACCACCAGGGCGACGATCATCGGGAGTTTGCGGCCATAGCGATCGGCAATCACGCCCATGCGCGACGGCAGGATGCCCCACATCAATGCCGCCGGGGCATAGGCGATGGCCAGCAGGAGCAGGTTTTTTGAGATGTGATCCTGAATGAACTGAAGGATGAACGGCGCGATTCCGGACCACGAGGCGCTCGTGATCAGGACGATGATCATCAGCACGTAGAGCTGCCGCGATATTTTGCCGTCGGGTTTCGGCAGGCCCGGCTCCAACTCCACGCGGACATGGGTGTCCTCGATCCGGAACCAGGCCAGCGCGAATGCCGCCACACATCCCAGCGCGCAGACGATGAAGATGATCGCCCA
>JAGOCU010000060.1 GCA_017998555.1 Thermoflexales bacterium | reverse complement strand
AAGAGCGCCACGGCCCGGCGCGCCGATGACGCCGTAAAGGCGGCGGCCTCGCGGGCCGCGGCCTGGGCGCCATCGTTCATGGCGGTGAAGGTGCCCCCGGCTTTCAGGCCGTCCAGCGCGCTGAGCAGCGCCTGGGCATTGCCGGTGGCAGCCTGGGCCACCTGGGCCGTCCCGCCGAACCCGATGATCGCCCCCTGATCGCGGGCTGAAAACCCATTGATCATCGCCCGCACGACGGCCTTGATCGCGTTGAGCTCGTCCGGAGAAGTCGCCGTATCGATCGCAAAGGAGATGCCGATCGGTTGGGACGTGTCGCCCTGCGCCTCAACATCGGCGGCGGGCACCTCGATGCCATCCTCGAGCACCTTGAGATCGGCCCCGCTGACGCCGCTGGCCGGAAGACCGCCGTCGCTCAAGATGCTGACATACGAGACCACCCGCGGGAAACCCGCGGTGTCGACGCCGGAAATGGCGATGGAGGAGATGGTTGCGCCGTTGGGCAGGCTCGCTTGCGCGGAGGCCGCGCCCAGCGCAGCGGAAACGGCGAGCAGCCCGGCAGCGATGGCGCGGCCGATAACCAGTCGATGGGTCACGCCTTTACCTCCTGGGGGCGCAGCCGCAGCAGCGCGCTGTGCGCGAAGTACGGCGCAACGCGAACCGTGGCGCTGGCCGCAGCCGCCTCGCCCGGATAGGCGTCGGGGGCGGTCACCCGAATCGTGAACGTCCGTTCCCCGGCCGGCAGGCTTGGCCCCTTTGGATGGATGATCCGAATGGCCACGTCCTTGGTCGCGCCCGGAAAGAGGAGCGGGCTCGCCCCGAGTTCGTAGCAGGCCAGAGGCAGGCCGCTCACTTCAACCCGGAATTGCACGCCCGCCTCGTCCCCGGTGTTTTGCACGACGACCCGGCCCTCAATCGGCAAGTCGGGGGCCAGGATCGGGCTCGACAGCGTGACCTGCATCCCGATCTTGTCGGAGCTGACGCTCCCCCCGCCCCGGGCCAGCACGAACGCCGGCAATCCGCCCGTGCCGCCCGCGGGAGGGAGCGCGCCCAAAGCGCCCGCTGGCGCCGCGATCGCGAGTGGCCCCACCCGGGTGAGCGTTCCTCCGACGAGCATGGGCAACACCGGTTCGTCATCGCCGCGCATCAAAATGGTGTATTCGCCGAGTTTGAAGACCATGCCCGGCGCGATCTCGGTGGCCGCGCGGGACGGCAGCACTTCGCCGGCCGTTCCCAGCGCGACATCGACGTCGCTGAGATTGACCAGGCGCCTGTCGCCGGGCCGGCTGGCCGATGCCAGAAGCTGGGCGTGCCGGGCCGCGATGCCGCTGCCGCGCGCGCTATCCAGCACCACGTCGCAGCGCGGATCGCTGCCGAGATAAACCAAGCTTTTGTCAAGCTTGAACTCGCGCATCCAGCCATCCCGGTCGGTGATGAAGAGTCTTGGCATCGGTTGTTATTCCCAGCGAATCGATTCTCGCGTATCGGCGGCGGCGCTAGCGTGCCCGTCCGCCAGCCCAGGTCAGCACATTCTGCCCGAACTCGTGCCCGGCCCGAATTTCCTCGCGACTGGCCGGCCCGCCAGCGCGCTCGCCCTGCCACAGGGTCGCGTAATCGCGCAAACTGAACAAGACGCCATTGTCGCTGGCGAGCAGCGCGCCAGCGCCGGCCGAGCCGGCCGGCAGGGCGCCAAAGACATGCGGCTCGCTCAACAGGACATGCCCGGGACCCAATTCGCGCAATTGCACGCCCAGGGTCTGAAAAAGATCCCGCAAACCCGCTTCGGCAGGACCATCTCCCGCGGCCGCTTCAGCGACCAATGTCGCGCCGCCCTGCAGCGCGCTATACAGCCCCTTCATGTCGTCGGCCTTGAGCGTGAAAGCGCCGCTTGCCAGGATGAAGATCAACCCGTATTTGCCGAGCGCCCCGCCGGGCGGAACGGCCGCATCGACCGCGACGCGTATCCCGGCCTTGCCGGCCGAGCGCGCCAGCGCATTGATGCCGGCGACCGCCTTCGGGCTTGGGCCTCCCACCTGGACGATGCCGACAGCCAGAACTCTCGCTTCGCCCGGCCCAATGGCGCTGCGGAAACGCGCGTCGATTTCATTCTCGATGGGGTGGGCCGGATCCTTCGGATTCATCGCGGGCGCGGTCTTTGCGCTGCGCAGGATGCGGGCGAGTTCGACATGGGCGGAGGACGGCGGCTTGTCGCCGGCCTCGATCGCGTACTCCTGGCGCACCCGCAGCGCATTGTCGTCCTGGGTAAGCCGCTCCAGGCGCGGCGCGCTCTCGCCAAAACTGAGAAACAGGCGAACATCCCCGATCGCGTTGGCCAGGTTGAAGGCCACCGGCTTGCTGACGACAATCAGGTTTCCGTCACCGTCCAGCGCCGCGCCGGGCGTGACATAGACCGAACGGTCGGCCGGGTCGCTCGCGATGACCGTCAACCCGGTCAAAATGCCGTGACCCAGCCCAAGCCGGGCCACGGCCCGAAGCTGATGCCGGTGATAGTCGTGGGCTTCCTCCCACACGTCGGCGGTGACGGACATGCCGTCCGCGGGCTTGATGCGTTTTGCGGGCAAGGCCTGCAGGAACTGTTCGGGGTTTGCCATGGGAATTCGGATTAGTGCTCGAAGATCTCGAGGGTATAACTCGTGTGAGCGGGTTTCTCCGCCTCGATGATGGATTCAATGACGGCGCGCCGAAGCTCGGCCTCCGCATCGGGGACGCGGGGCAGGCGCAATGTCACCGCAAAACTGTGCGGCACGTTGTCCTGTCCGAGTGCGATGCTGGGGCCCAGCAGCGCATTCTTGCCGAGGGCGAAGTTGCGCGCCCGTTTTTCGTCAATCTTGGGCTTGACGCCGGTGTAGAGCTCGAGGAATTCGGCCAGACCACCCGGGGTGCCCCGCCGCCGATACAGGGACACGATCGACGACAACAGCCGGCGCTGCTTGGCCTCTGGCCAGCGTGGATCGAGGGTGAGATCCACCCAATGGGCATACCAGCGCAACAGGCCGAGCGGCATGACCATTGGATCGAAATAATGGTGTATGTCCGTGATCTGTCGTTCGATCGGTCCCCACAGGCTCTCGGCCATCATCAGCAGTTGACCGATCAGGGCGTCATCGCGATAGATGCTCGGCAGATATTTCAAGTACCTCGCCCGGCCGGGAATCAGCAGGGTGATGGCCTCGCGCGCGAAAGTGCGCCCGCCATCCGAGGATGTGACGATGGCCTCCGCCAGGATCTGCAGCTCAGTCTCCCGCTCATCCACGTTGAGGCCGCGCGGCGCGATCCTGCCCACGATCGCAAAATCATGCGGCCCACCCGCGGGCAGATCACCCTCGACCTCCCAGGTGATCAGACGCGAGCTCGAAACTTCGGTCACCGGCGCCGGGCTGCCCAGACCCTCGGGCGACTCAAAGCCGGTCACCTCAATGTCCAGCGGCACGTCAACCGGCACGCGCAGCCGGGTGACCGGACGGGCCAGGTCGACCCGGATCATCAGCCGGACCGGGTCGCCGGAATATCGACGATACTCGGCGGCCGCGCAGGCGATGCTGACCGGTGGCGTTTCGGGCGCGCCTGCTACGGCGGCCATCTCTTGTCGCTCAGCCATGATCGCCTACAACGTCACGACCCTCACGTCGTGATCGAGCGAGCACAGAACACCGTCCGGCGGCACGTCGATGACGCGCTTCTCGGTGGCGGTCACGGTGGGGATCTCGATGTCGGTCAGCTTGATCGGGACCGAGCCCAGTTTGACATCCCGGACATGTTTGACGCCCGGCACGCGCTGGATGAGGGCGTAGATCTCGGACAGATACAGGTCGCGGCCGATCGGCCATCCCTCCCACGTCTCGCCGTCGGGCGGCGTGTAGCCGCCGATGGCCAACGGTGTAATGTAACCCCGCAGCGTGTCGCGCACCCGGGCCTGGACCACCTCCGGGCGCGCATACGATTGCAGCACAATGTCGGTGATGACCCTGACGCCGATATAGATCGGTTCGCGCACGCGCATGGTCACCGTCAACAGGCGGAACTCATCGATCTTGTTGATGATGGCGGTCTGAGTCGGCCCATCCAGGCTGAGCCTCGTCAGGTCGCCATGCCGAACCGCGTCAAAGGCGGCCGGAATCACAATGAGATCCACCATGCCTGGCGCCAGCGCGGCGCGGCCTTCCAGCGATCCGCCGCGATCCGCCTGCTTTCCCAGGAAGGGATTGCATTTGACCCGGGCGACGTTGGTGCTTGCCTCGCGCGCAAAGTGCTCATAGTCGTCGGCCGTGACCGCCCGCTTTTGCGAGCGCACTTCCTGGCGGGCGCGGTATTTGGCGGCTTCAACCGTCTCCGGGTCGAGACCGCCCGTGGCCCGGACCAGGTTGCTGACATTGTCCACATACGCGATGGCCGACCGCATTTGCACGACCCGGTCTTCGGGCACATTTCCGGTCACCCCGCCACCGTAGCGATACTGGCTGAAGCGAATGCCGCGGCGCGCTTCGGGGACCCGCCCATAGATGATGACTTTGCCATCCTGCTGGCGCACGGCCGGGCCAAAAGAGACCTCGCCCGTCGCTGTGTCCAGGCAATAGTGCCGGTCAAAAGCGCTTGAGCCCGAGAACTCATCCACCCGCGTCCATGCCACCCAGACCAGCTCACCGTCAACCGTCTCCTCGACTTCGACCGTTTCGCCGGCGCGCGGATCCAGGACAGGCGCGTGCTGCAGGCGAAACCGCTGTCCGGGCTCGCCATCGCTGGCCCCAAGCGTTTCGAAATAGACGAGCACGGCATTGGTCGCCCAGGTCGCAGCCCCCAGGGCGTACGCCCGCAGCCCGGTGAGGCGGGGCGACTGCGAGTACGGCCGCTGGGTCTGGGACGGTTCGTGGCGGCAGCGGATCCAGTAGGCCGATCGGCCGTGCACATCCGATGGCTTGGCGCGCAGAGGAAGATACAGGACCAGCGACCCCTGGGCGTTGTTCAGGCCGCCGGTCGTATCCGCCTCACGCGGCCGCGTGCTCGGCAGGATGCGCTGCCACTCGTCATTGCCGACCGAGCACTCCCAGACCAGCGGAGGGTTGTCGCGCGAGATGCCGGTCGCCTGGGTCTCCACACAATCAAAGGCCAGCTTGAGTACGTAGCCGGCGATCGGCTGGTCAGGGTCAAACCCCATGTAGAAGGTGTCGCCGGTGAGCGGCTGCGGGTTGAAGACCTGAAAAGGCTCGATACTCAGGCGAGCCAGAAAATCGCGATTGAACTCCTGCTCCCGGCGCAGATAGGACAATATCGGGCAGCCAATCTGGAGCGGCTCGTCGGTGGTGAAGATGACCTCGGGCTCATTCTCGGCCTGGCGCGCGGAGATTTCGTATCCGCGCGGCACGGTCGTGGAGATGCTGTGGTCCTCGTCGTTCACGGGGAATGGCACCGCCAGGCGGAAGGTCACCTCGGTCGTCGCGCTTCGAGCCGGGCGCAACCGCACGCCCAGCAAGTCGAGAAAGCGCGCGTAGTTCTTTTCCGGCACCCGATTGAGTCGATAGGTGATGAGCTCGGTCATCCAGGCGAACAACTCGATCAGGGTGATCCCCGGATCGCTTACGTTGTAGTCGGTCCAGTCGGGCGAGTATCGGACGATGCGGCGGCGCGCCTCGTCGACCAGATCTTTCTGGAAGCGCAGGTCGTCGAGAATGGGTTCAGGGATGGACATGAATCAGCCTTCTTCGTCGGCAATGTAAAACGGATAAACGATGCTGCGTGGATCGTGGGTGTCGCGAATCGTGTATCGAATCTCGCACAGGATTGCGCCGTCATGCAGCGGATCATTGGCGGCTCGGATGTCGTCGATGTTGATCCGCGGCTCCCACATCGCAAGCGCCTCACGCACATACAGCGACACCAGGCTGTGCGTGCCCGAGTGGGAGGGGTTGAAGACCAATTCCCAGGCCCGGCATCCGAAGGTCGGGCGCATGACCCGCTCGCCCGGAATGGTGCCGAGAATGATCTTGATCGCCTGCTCGATTTCGCTCACGCCATGGGCCAGCGCGACCCCGCCGCGCGGATCGAGTTGCAGGGGAAATGACAATCCCCGGCCGATGAATTCGCGATCCTGGAGTTCATTCATATCAGGTAGCCACAACCTTCATCTGGCCCGCGTTTGGGCAGGGCATCATCGGAATCCCCGAGGGCACGCCCATCCCGGCGATGGTCTGGATCAACATGGGCGTCCCATTGCACATCACTTTCGTGGTGAAGCTGGGCGGCAGCAACGGCACCGTCACGTCGGGGCCAACGTTGACGGGAGGCGGTGGATTGGCGCAGCCGGCCACCGGCAACACCGGCATCCATTGCGCGGACGGTTGACCTGAAAGCATGACCTTTGGATTGGGCGCAAGCACGAGCTTGCCCCCATGTCCGCACATGACGGTGGCGCCAACGGTAAGTAAGGGTCCTGGCATGATTGTTCTTGTGATCCAGTGGCGCTTACGGTAGAACCACCAGGCTGCTCTTGTTGATCTGGACCGGCATGCCGTCGATGGCGGCCGGGCCTGACGACTTGAGGTTGACCAGACTGCCTTCCATCTGCAACGGCCCGGTCGTCTTGAGCTCGGCCCCGGCCGAGCCCTCCATCGCGACCTTGACCTTGGCCTTGACCGAGAAGTTCAGGCAATCGATGGCCACATCGGCCTTGCTGGTCAGCGTGATCCCGGCGGTGGCCTCCACCGCGACCTTGCCGGTCTTGGACGTGATGTTGATGTCCCCGGTGCCTTCGATCGTGATCGTCTTCATGACTGAGTCGATGACGATCTTGTTCATCATCGTCTTGTCGATGACCTCAATCTTCTCCTGGCCCGGCGCATCGGTGAAGGTCAGGGTATGGCCGGATGAGGTCTTGATGACCCGCTTGGCGACCTTGCCGCCTATGACCGCCATCGGCGCCGCCAGGGGCGGCATCGACGTCTTTGTCCACAACCCGCCCAGCACGTATGGCCGGTTCACATCGCCCTGTTCAAAAGCGACCAGCACCTCGTCGTTGATCTCGGGCATGAACTGAAAACCCTGGCTCCCGCCCGCCATTGGCGTGGCGATTCGGGCCCAGTTGCTCTCCTCCATGCCGTCCATCCAGGGGAACTTGACCTTGACCCGGCCGACGTTCCCGCCCTCCAGATCGGCGATCCAGTTGTTGTTGGTCACGACCCCGACCACGACCCCATGCATGCGGCCGATGTCGCGCCGTTCCGTGCTGTCCACCAGCGAGGCCAGGGTGCCTGACTCGCTGCCGCCGATGGAAAAGCGGGTCTGGTACAGCCCGTCGGAGTCCCAGACATGGGTGGCCCGGACGATCTGATAGCTGCCGGAAAAGCGCAGGCCCACGCCCTTGATCATGACCTTGCCCCCGGCCATGATGCCGGGATGGCCGACGGCGACCCCATCGGCCTGCAGAAAGTCCAGCTCGGCCTCGGCCGCCAGGCCTTTGGCCAGGAGCGTCGCGTCGCTGAGGGTCGAGAGGTCGCGCACGGTCTCAAGCTTCGTGACCCCGAAGAACGTCTTGGCCAGTGTGAAATCGGCGGTGAGCGGGAGCCCGCCGCCGGGCGCAACCGGGGTCACCGGCATGGCGCCAATCACGGGCAATCCCAGGTGGTGGCCCTTGACTGCGGCGGCGCCGCCCACCCCGGCGGCCGTGATGCGCGGATTGAAGCTGCGCAGGTTCTTGCCCCAAGTCAGGATCGGCGGGGGCGCCGGGACAGTCGGCAGATTCATCGCCGAAAAGTGCAGGCTCAGGCCGAGCGCATCGACCGACACCTGGGCTCCGCAGCGGCTGGCCCGCTGCTGCAGAAACTCCCAGTCGGTCAGGTGATTCTGAATCACATAGGGCTGGGGCGACCCGACGACGGTCACAATCGGAGCCAATCCGACGCTGGCCGCAATCTGCGACACGATCGCCATGTCGTTCTGCATCAGATAGGTCTTTGTCTTTCGGCCACGGTGCAGGCGATGCGATTTGTCGTAGCCGCGGATGATCATGATCGCGCGGCTGAATTCATCGAAGGACGCCTCGATCGCGGTGACCTCGCCCTTGATAAGCGGCAACGGGATGGCCACTGGCAGCGGCGACGGATCGGCCGGATAGGCGATGATCGTCACCGGCGTCCCGATCGTCACCGTCGGCAGATCGATGTACTTGTAGTTCATGGCCAGCATCTCGTCGAGGATATGGACCTCGAACATGCTGGGCAAACGGGTGTGTTGATCGACGATGACCTTGACGATGTACTTGTCAACCAGCGGCGACGGCAGACCCGGAATCGTGACCTTGAAGCTCATCGGGCGCTCGCTCCATCGATGGGCGTGAGCTTCAGAACCGTGCCCGCGCGCACCGCCATCGGGTTGTCGATGTCATTGACCATCGCAATATGGCGCCAGCTCGCCGCGTCGCCATATTCCTGGTACGCGATGTAGTCGAGCGTCTCGCCGTCGGCGACGACCCGCATCTTGCGCGCCTCGGAGCGCGAGGTCGGGTTCTGCCCCAGAAATTCGTCCAGGACGGCTTCAAACGTGACGGTGGTCGTGGCGCGCAGAGGAATGCCCTCGGGCGAAAAGTAGGTGAACACGACGCTCAAGTCGGTGACCACCGCCTTGAAGCGCATCATGATCGAAAACATGCCCCAGATGAAGTAGACAAACGGAGGCCGCACTTTCGCGCCCATGGCGCTGCGGATGATCTTCCACAAAGGGTTGACCTTGACCAGGTTCAGCAAGGGCAACATCATGATCCGCACGTCCAGATAGCCGGATTCGGACGTGTCAAAGTCCAGCTTCATCGTCAGCTTCTCGTGCTTCACCCCGGCGTACTCTTTCAGGCCCGGCTCCAGCTTGTCGCCAAAGACATTCTTGTAGTTGGCGCCGACATCGTATGTGATTTCGTTCGGGTTGAACTGGCACGGGATCGGGATCGGGATGCCCTCGGGAGGCCACGGCACGATCATCGCCCGAACGGGCACATGCCCCGACATGACGACGTCCTTCATGTGGCGCGGATCGATATTGGTCACGGATTCGGCTGCGCTGAACACCGAGTCAAGGGATTGTGTCATCTCTAGCTGCCTCGTTCTCGTTCACGTTCAAAGGCGAGTAGTCGCCGGATGAACGGATACACTCTCTGGGCCAAAAGGTCATAGTTCAGATCCGGCTCGCTCCCTTTGGCGGGGGCCGGCTGGTCGGGCTTTGGCTTGAGTCCGACCTTGGGCGCGGGCTCGCTGCTGTAGCCCGTCGGCCGGCTGGCCGAGTTGCGCCTCGGCGCTGTTTGTGGCCCGCTGCCTGTCGGCGAGTCCCCGGACGGGCCGGTTGTTTCGGCCCGCTGAACCTGCCGGGACGCGGACTGCGACTGGGCCGCCAGATGCGGGACCACCAGCGGAAGACTGCCGCCGCGGTCAAAACGGCCGCGCATGTCGTCAGGTTCGGGC
>JAGOCU010000455.1 GCA_017998555.1 Thermoflexales bacterium | reverse complement strand
CGGGGCGGGGGATATCGCTCCCAACCAATGACTTGACATCGTTCGAAACATCCGCGATGATCGGTCACTTGCGAAAGGGTCTGTGGCGTCACAGGGAGGCTGAACTTGGAGCGGATCAATGCGAATTAGGCTGATGTTGGCGCTGGCAGTCGTCCTTTTGGCCGGCTGCGGCGAGCTGGAAGTGCTGCCCACGGCTGGGCCGTCGACCGAGCCGGCGCCCGGGCCAAGCCGTCTCGCGGCGACAGCGACCCGGGGCGTCACGCCGCTCCCGTTGGCGACCCAGGCGCCGGGCGCCGCCACATCCACGTCGCGCCCCGCGCCATCGGCTACGCCCCGCCCCGCCGCAACCGCAACAGCGCTGCCCGCGCCGACCTCCAGCCTGCCACGGGTGACGCCCGCCGCCGGTAAGGGCAACGTCGATGGATCGGTGCTATGGAACGGCGCCGGCGCGGCCGATCAGGAAGTCAAACTGTGCGAGGATTTCCAGCTCATCGGCGGGTGCAAGGGGCGCGAGTACAGCGCGCGCACCAATGCGGCGGGCGCGTATCGATTCGCCGGGGTTGAGCCCGGCGAGTATGCGCTTGCGATCCGGCCATTTGGCGCCGACTCGATGATTTACATCACCTCGGGCGCCATCACCGCGCGCAAGTTCGCCGTGGAAGCGAACAAGACCCTGGACATTCGCCCCCAGAGTGTTTACAAACTCGACCTGGCCCTGGGCGAGCCCCGGCAGGCGGCTGCCGTTGGCACCGGTACGCCCGCGCTGAACTGGGTCGCCTACCCCTCTGCCGATTACTACGAGGTCTACCTGACCCCGGCCCGAGGCGATACGGTCTTGAACAACACCCAGACCCGGGAAACGTCGCTGGCCGCGACGGGTCTGCTCAATTGCGAGTACCGCTGGCGCGTGTCGGCCTTCAACACTGCGAAGGCGAAAATCGCCGAGTCAGCGGAGCAGAAATTCAGCGTGGCCGGGCAGGCCGGGCCGTGTGTCATTCCGCTGTTGGGTCCGCCCAACCGCGCGCCAAACGTGGATGGGGCAAATGTGCGGCTGGAATGGGAATCCCACCCTCTGGCCGTGCGCTATGAGATCCTGATGTGGAACGACAGCAAAACGGATCGCCCAAAGCTGCTGGATTTTGCCAGCGTGAATGAACCGCTGTATGCCTTCAAGGACGCGCTCGAGCCTGCCCGCTACGTCTGGACGGTGTATGCGATGGACAAGGCGGGCAAGCGTATTGCCGCCAGCGACACCGTCAATTTCACGGTGTCGCGTTAGCGGCGCGATCAGCATCCCCGCGCTTCGCGCGGGGATGCTGATCGCGCCGAATGTCTTGGTATGACTTCTTGACCAATGGAGGACAACATGAACGAAGGATTCATCGCGGCGCAGATCAAGCGCACAAACCGCAACCTGCTCATCACCCTGATCATCCTGTTTGGGCTGGGCATCGGGCTGCTGGCCGTGTCGGCCCGCTATCTCACCAACGTCCTGTCCGGTCCGAGCATCATCGATCGGGCGGCCCTGATCAAAGTCACCAACCCGGACGCCGTCGCCAACTACTACGTCACGGTCAAGGCGGATCGCAACGTCGATTCTGGTTTCACCCAGGTGACGACGACCCGCAGCCGCTCCGGCTCGGTCACCAACACCCGCACATCGGGCTATTACCGGGTTTTGCTGTTGGGCGACAAAGCGATCCTGACAAAGATGTCGACCGTGATGAGCGGAACCACGGTCACCGGCGCGCTGGCGGGGATTCCCAGCGATGTCAAACGCGACATCATCGACGACATCATCAAGGATGTGCCGGACATGAAGGACTCATTTCTGCCCTACATGCTGGACGCGACGGATTTCAATGGGGGCGCGTATGCCATCATTCCTCTTCTCCTGATCTTGTTCGGGCTCGGGATATTCGCCCTCCTGCAATACCTGCGCCGCTCGTCCAACCCCGAGAACCACCCCATCATGACGGCCCTGGGCAAGTTCGGCCCAGCCCCGCAAGTCGCGAGCGCCATCGACGCTGTGCTGCCGGCCAATACCAAGGGACTGGCCCTCCCGGCCCTGAACCTGATCCTGTTTCCGGGTATGTACGGAATGAAGGTCAACGGCATGGCCGATCTGGCCTGGGCCTATCGGGTGAATACCCGCCGGCGTGGCGCCTCGGCCACGGCCCCGTCAATCGTCTCCGTGAATCTTCTCGGCAGGAATGGCAAGGTAGACGTGGCCCCGTTTGCCTATGACGAAGCCCGCGCCACCGCGCTTCTGCAGCAAATCAACCAAAATGCGCCGTGGGTGGTCATGGGCTACTCCGCCGACATTGAGAAGTCGTGGAAGACCAACCGGGCCGCTTTCATCAAATCGGTGGACGATCGCCGGGCCCAGATGACGGGCGGACGCTAGAAGAGGCCCTCAAAAGCGAAATCCCCCGCCCCGGCGTAGGCCGGGGGCGGGGGATTTTGCTTTTCATGGTTCAAGGCGGAGAGGACAGGATTCGAACCTGCGTCGGGGTTTAGCCGAACACGCTTTCCAGGCGTGCGCATTAGACCAGGCTATGCTACCTCTCCGGACTGGGCTAGATTATATCGGGGAT
>JAGOCU010000454.1 GCA_017998555.1 Thermoflexales bacterium | reverse complement strand
GCCCGGGCCGAACGCGGGGATGTCGCGGAAGAGGGCACCGGCACGCGCGTGGAGTACTACATGGTCGCGCGCGGCATTGCGGGCGCCGCCATCGACGAGAACGCATTGAAGAAGCTCATCCGAGGTCAGACGCCGGACGAGGCCCGGCGCACGCTGCAGAGCGCATATCGGCTGAATGGCGCCCCGACAATCGAGATCTCCCCCGAATGGCTGCCGGCGGCACTCACCCGATTGCCCCTTGCGCCCATGCAGATCGACGTCACCGTGAAGCGGGAATGAGACATGGCACGCAGCATGGGGCTCGACGTGGGTGATCGGCGCATTGGGGTCGCGGTCAGCGACGCAGCGAAACTCATCGCCCGGCCGCTGGAAGTCATCGACCGCGGACGGGACGGTAAGGACGACCTGGCAGCGCTGAATCGCCTGGCGGCCCTCGCGGCCGAATATGCGCCCGACGAGATCATCGTCGGCGAACCCAAACGCACAGACGGAAAAGTCAGCGCCCAGGCCGCGCGGGTCATGACCTTCCTCGAGCGCATGCGAGAGCGCATCAACACCCGGCTTGTGCTCACCGACGAGCGCTACAGCACGCAGGAGGCCCGCCAGATCATGGCCGCCCGGCGGGGCGGCGCAGGCCGCGAGCATGACGACGCCGTCGCCGCAGCCGTCATCCTGCAGCGCCATTTGGATCTGGCCCGACCCGAGCCCGAAGATCTGTGGGAGCCGGGGTGAGTGTTACGATTCCACCCATGCGAATGCTGTTCAAGCGCGTCTTCAGTGTCGCGCTTTTTGCCGTTGCGCTCGGCGTCCTGGTCTTTGCGGGCGGGACGCTTTTCCAGCGCGTCAGCGCGGCCGGATCCGGAAACGCGCAACTGACATCGTTTGACCGGACTCTGGTCGGCACGTATATCGATTTGTTGCGGGGCAATGAGATCAAGCGGCCGTTCAGCAATGATCCCGCGCCCCAGCAATTCGTCATCCAGCAGGGCGAGTCGGTCCGAAGCGTCGCCGACCGCCTGCAGAAACAGGGACTGGTTCGCGATGCCGAGCTCTTCCGGTTGTATGTGCGGATGAGCAGCCTCGACGCCAGCATCAATGCCGGCGTATTCACCCTGCGCCCGAGCATGAGCATGGAGGAAATCGCCCAAACGCTGCAACGCGGGCGCGCGGCCGAAGTAAGCCTGACCATCCCCGAGGGCAAGCGGATGGAGGAGATCGCCGAATTGCTGAGCAAGCAACTCGGGGTGAACGCAGAGGATTTCAAGACGCTTGTCCGGCGGGCCGAATTCGACTATCCCTTTCTGCAGGAATTGCCGGCCGGCGCAAGTCTGGAAGGCTACCTGTTTCCCGACACATACCGCCTGCCCGCCCGACCCAGCGCGCGGGATGTGATCCAGCGCATGCTGGACAACTATGCGGCCAAGGTCGAGCCGCTGATGGCCCAGGCTCGCCGCGATGGGCGCAAACCGCGCGATATTCTGACCATTGCCTCCATTGTTGAACGCGAGGCGGTCAACGAGATCGAACGCCCGATGATCGCCAGCGTCTACCTCAATCGCCTCAAGATCGGGATGAAGCTGGACGCCGACCCGACCACCCAATATGCGCTTGGCTACGACGAAGCAAAAAAAACCTGGTGGCGCACCCTGACCGTCGAAGACTACCGGTTCAACGATCCGTTCGGATACAACACCTATGTCAATCCGACCCTGCCGCCCGGGCCGATCGCCAACCCGGGTCTGAGTTCAATCGAGGCAGCGCTCAAGCCGGCAACGACCAACTTCTTTTTCTTCGTCGCCAACTGCAACAACGACGGCGGCCATCAGTTCTCAGCGACCTTCGCCGAGCACACCCGCAAGCTATGCCGATAGCCCCGGCGCGCACCAGGTCCGTGGCGAATTGGCTGCGGAGAGCGAGCCGCATCGCGCTCGCCCTGATCGCGTGCGCGTCGTCTGTGGCCTGGCCGTCCCGGGCTTTCGGCGGACCAGAGCAGGTCGCGGCCGAACCACGCACCGATCGTTTCATCGTGCGCTATCTCGGCGACGGCGGCATCGGCGGGGGCGCGGTAACGGTCGCCACGGCCCGTGAGCGCACCGCGGCCATCGGCAAGGCCTTCACGCGCGACGTCACGTATGTGCGGGAAATGTCGGGCGGCGCGCACGTCATCATGCTCCCGGCGCGCATCCCCATCGAGCAGGCTGAGGAGTTCGCCTTGCGGGTGCGGGCCAACGCCGCGGCGCTGGGCATCGAGAGCATCGAGCCCGACCGCGTCTTGCGGGCATACCTCACGCCCAACGATCCCCAGTTTGGGAATCAATGGCACCTGCAGACGGCGGCCTCGGGCAACGCATCGGCATCGCTTCCGGGCGCCTGGGACATGACCACCGGTGATCCCAACCTTGTCGTCGCCATCATTGACACCGGGGTGCGCAAGGACCACCCCGATCTGGCCGGGCGCTTCCTCGATGGATATGACTTCGTCACGGACCCGTCGGCCGGCAACGACGGCAACGGGCGCGACGCGGATCCGACCGACCCGGGCGACTGGGTGACAGCCGCCGAGAATGCGACACCCGGCTCGCCCTATTTTGGCTGCGGCGCGGCGGACAGCT
>JAGOCU010000453.1 GCA_017998555.1 Thermoflexales bacterium | reverse complement strand
CCCTGGGGCCAGTCCTAAATGCGTCATCGAGCCCGTGGGCCGAACCCGATGACGTCGATCCGGCTCCGCGTGTGTCCTCTGGAACGTCCATGTTTCCCTGACTCACCCCGGGGTGACCGCGCGCGTCTGAATTACCGCCGGCGCGGACGCAGCGCCGTCTGGGGCCATAATGACAGGAGTGGCCCTGGCGATCCGCGCCGAAGGTCATCGGTTGCCTGTTTCGCCAGGGCGGGAGAACTGCCCCATGAACACGCCCCGAAAGGCCCCGCTCGCGTTCTTCGTCGCCTGTGTCGTATTTGCATTCGCCATCGCCGCAACGCGGGCCGTTCTGGCCCAGCCGCCCCTGCCCCCGGCCGGGGGAGACCCGGCCGCGCCGGCGGGCCAACCGGCGGGCAGCGCCTTCACCTATCAGGGCCAGCTCCGCAAGAACGGCGCGCCCGTCAATGCCACCTGCAACGCAAGCTTCGCCCTCTTTGATGCCGTGACGGGCGGAAACCAGGTTGGCAGCACGGTCACTTCCAGCACGCTGCAGGTTGCCAACGGGCTGTTCACCCTGCCCCTCGACTTCGGCTGGAACCTCAACGGCGAGGCCCGCTGGCTCGAAACGGCCATCGGCTGTGGCGAAGCCCAGAGCACGCTGACGCCCCGCACCGCCCTGCGCCCGGCGCCCTATGCGCTTGCGTTGCCGGGTCTGCGCACGGTGCCTGGCAACCCTGACCTCGATGGCTTTCCGACCATGAACCTCATGGGAGGTGTGTTCAGCGGCACGATCAGCAACACGATCAGCGCAAGCAGCTACAACAGCGCCATCGGCGGAGGCCAATCGAACCGCATCGACAACGATAGCTACAACAGCGTCATCGGCGGAGGCTGGCTCAATCGCATCGACAACGATAGCATCCGCAGCGTCATTGGCGGGGGCTACAGCAATCGGATCGATAACTCGAGCACTGCCAGCGCCATCGGCGGGGGTCAATCCAATCTCATCGACAACGCCAGCAACAAAAGTGCCATTGGCGGAGGCCAATCCAATCGCATCGACAACGGCAGCGAGTTCGGCGTCATCGGCGGCGGCGGGTTCAACGTCATCACGTCTGCTGTTAGGGCCGTTATCCCCGGCGGCTACCTAAACGACGTGGAAGGCGACTACGGCTACGCAGCCGGACGTCGGGCCCAGGCGCTCCACGATGGCGCATTTGTGTGGGGCGACAGCACCAATGCCATCATCGCGTCATCGGCCCCAAACCAGTTCATCGTCCGGGCCAGCGGCGGGGTGACGATGTACACCAATAGCGCGGCCACGGTGGGCGCCCGCCTCCTCCCAGGCAGCGGGAGCTGGACGAGTGTCAGCGACCGGGCGCTCAAGGCGAACATCGCCGCCGTCGACCCACGCGCGGTCCTCGAGGCCGTCGCCGCCCTGCCGGTCAGCACCTGGAACTACACCGCCCAAGACCCGGCCATCCGCCACATCGGGCCGATGGCCCAGGACTTCTACGCTGCGTTCAACGTTGGCGAGACCGATACCGGCATCAGCACCGTCGACGCGCAAGGTGTCGCGCTGGCCGCGATCCAGGGGCTGAGAGCCGAGAACACCGAGTTGAAGGCTCGCCTCGACCGGCTGGAGCGAAATCAGGCGGCCGGCCCGACAACGCCCGTGGCGCTTCTGCTCGGTGCGCTCGGACTGGGTCTCGCAGGGATGCTGCTCGCCTGGCGCCGGCAAACTCAACCGCGCACGCCCGCGCGAGGAGGATGACCCCATGCAACTCAAGACCTGCATCGGCGCCGTCTGCGCGCTCAGCCTGACCTTGCTGTCCGTTTCGCCCGGCCTCGCCCAGACCGGCGGCGGCTACGACCTCACCTGGAACAGTGTCGACGGCGGCGCTGTCACCTTCGCCGCGGGCAACGGATATGAACTCGGCGCCGCCATCGGCCAGCCCGACGCCCAAACCATGGGCGGCAACGGCTACGCCCTGAGCGGCGGATTCTGGGGCGGTGTCCCGCCAAATTTCGGGGCCTTTGTGCCAGTCGCGCTGCGGGGGTCGTAGGGATACGGCAGGGGCGCTAAGCGAACGCCCCGGCCGCATCCGTGCTCACCGTGATCGATAATCGCCCCTCATGCGCATCTTCAGCGGCGGCATCGCCACCGAAACCAACACCTTCTCGCCCATCCCCACCGGCCTGGCCGACTTCCCCGTCGCCCGGACCCTCGACGAACTCGCCGGCATCCTCGGCGGCGACGCGATTCGCGCCTGGCAGCGCATGGCCGCCGACCAGGGTTGGGATTTCACGTTTGGCCTGTACTCCTTCGCCCAACCGGCCGGGACCACCACCTGCGCCACCTATGAGGCGCTCCGCGATGAGCTGCTCACGCGCCTGCGCGCTGCCGGTCCGGTCGATGTCGTCCTGTTGTTGTTGCACGGGGCGATGGTCGCCGACGGCTACGACGACTGCGAGACCGACCTCACCCAGCGTGTGCGCGAGATCGTCGGCCCCAGGGTCAGGATCGGGGTCGAGCTCGACCTGCACTGCGACATCGCCCAGGCCACCGTCGACGTCACCGACGTGATCGTGCTCTACAAGGAATATCCCCACACCGACATCGTGGCGCGGGCC
>JAGOCU010000452.1 GCA_017998555.1 Thermoflexales bacterium | reverse complement strand
CCGAGGCGGTCTTCAAGCAGCGGGTGGTCGAGCCCTGGATCAACGCCTACGCCGAGGCCACCACGCCCAATCCCTGTTTCAACTGCAATCGCTCGATCCGCTTTGGCTTCCTCATGCAGCGCGCGCTGGCCCTTGGCGCCGAATATCTGGCGACGGGGCACTATGCGCGGGTTGAAAGACCGCTGACGGCAGACCGCGGACCGCAGGAAATCGCCGGCGGTCTGCGGTCAGCGGTCAGCGGTCCAGCTTTCGAGAGCCCAGCCCGGTACAAACTCTTGAAGGGCCACGACCCCAAGAAGGATCAGAGCTATGTCCTGCACGTGCTGGGCCAGCGCGACCTGGCCCGGGCGATGTTCCCCTGCGGCGGCTATGTCAAGGATGAGGTCCGGGCGTTGGCCCGCGCGTTCGGCCTGCCCACCGCCGAGCGGCCGGAGAGCCAGGACCTGTGCTTTCTCACCCAGGGCGACTACCGCGGCTTTCTCAAGCGCAATGCGCCCGATATCGCCACCCCCGGGCCGATCGTGACCAGCCGGGGCGAGGTGATCGGCCAGCACGAGGGCCTGCCGTACTACACGGTTGGGCAACGCAAGGGTCTGCAGATCCACGCGACCTCGTCCGACGCCGAGCCCTGGTATGTGCTTCGCCTGGATGCGGCCCGCAATGCCGTCGTCGCCGGTCCGCTGCGCGAGCTGGGCGTGTCCTCGGTCCGGGTCGGGGCGATGCACTACTGCGCCGATGTGGCGCCTGGGTCAGACATGCGCGCCAGCGCCCGGATCCGCTACAAGGCCAAAGAGGCCGAGGGTTGGCTGCGCCCGCTGTCCGGGGGCGGGGCCCGCTTCGATTTTGACGCGCCCCAGCGCGACGCCACACCCGGCCAGGGGCTGGTGGTCTATTCGGGCGACGAGGTGATCGGCGGCGGCGTTATCGTCCGCGAAGCCTCGGCCAGCACCTCGAGCATCGCGGCCTGAATCAGGCCGTTGCTGGCGACCGCCTCGCGCCGGGCAAACAGCGCGTCCCCGCCCACGAAGTCAGTGACGACCCCGCCGGCTTCTCGCACGACCACGATCCCGGCCGCCATGTCGTGGTTGCCCAGTTTCAGCTCCCAATACCCGTCGGCCCGCCCGCAGGCCACGTAGCACAGGTCGAGGGCGGCCGAACCCAGCCGGCGCACAGCCTGGACCCGGCGCTTGAAGGCGACGAAGTTGTCGAAGTTGTTGACCTCGCTGGTGTGCCGGTCGTATGGAAATCCGGTGATGAGCAATGCGCGTTGGAGTTCGGTCGCCCGTGATGGCCGGATGGGCCGGCCGTTGAGGGTCGCGCCTTGCCCGCGGGCGGCGGCGAACAGCTCGTCGACCATCGGGTTGTAGACCACCCCGATGGCCAGGCCCTGGGCGTCCTCCATCCCGATCGAGACCGAGAACTGGGGCAGGCCGTGCGAAAAATTCACCGTGCCGTCGAGCGGGTCGATATGCCAGCGCCGCCCGCTGTCGGTCGCGTGCTGGCGGGCGTAGGTCCCGCCCTCCTCGCCGACGATGCTGTCTTGCGGGAAGCGGCGGCGCAATTCGCCCACGATGTAGGCTTCGCTGCGCCGGTCGTATTCGGTCACGGGGTCGATGGCGCTGGACTTGAAATCGACGCTGAAGTCGGCCAGCCGGGCGCCTTCGCGCAGGATCGCGCCCGCGCCGCGGGCGATTTCCTCGGCCGCCCGAAGCGTGTCGGTGAGGGAGGTCATGATGGGAGGATTGTAGCCTTGGGATCCCGCCCGATACTTCCGAAAGCAACACCCCCCGGCGAAGCCGGGGGGTGTTGCTTTCGGAAACATCAGGCCCCCGCTAGGACATCATCGCCCCGCCGTCGATGACAAAGGCCTGACCGGTCGTCGCGGCGGCGGTCGGGCTGGCCAGATAGACGGCGAACTCGGCGATTTCTTCGGGCTCGATCCGGCGCCCGATCGGGACGATGCTCTTCTCGATCTCCTCAAAGGTCTTGCCCAGCCGTTTGGCGTCGTAGGTCAAACGTTTGTTGTTCATCACTGAGCGGACCGTGCCCGGGCAGATCGCGTTGACGGTGATCCCGTCCTTGACGACCTCCAGGGCCAGCGAGCGGGTGAGCCCGAGCAGGCCATGCTTGCTGGACGCGTAGGCCGAGCCGTGATAGGACCCGGTCTTGCTGGCGATCGAGGCGATGTTGATGATCCGGCCATACTTGCGGGCGAGCATCCCGGGCAGGGCCCGCTTGCAGAACAAATAGGGGACGGTCAGATTCACCTTGAGGGTCAGGGCCCAGAAATCGTCGTTGAAGTCGACCACCGGGCGCGGGTCGGCGCTGCTCCCGATCCCGGCGTTGTTGACCAGGATGTCGATCTTGTCGAAGGCCGCCGTGGCGGCGCGCCAAATCGCGTCGGGCGCGCCGTCCTCGGCCAGGTCGGCGATGGCGACGACGCAACGCCGGCCCATCGCGCTGATCTCGGCCCGCAGCGACTCGAGTTCGTCCGCGACCCGGGCGGTGACCACGACATCGGCGCCCTCGGCGGCGAGGGCGAGCGCGATGGCCCGGCCCATGCCTTTGCTGGCGCCGGTCACGAGGGCGGTATTGGAAGTCAGTTTCATCGGGG
>JAGOCU010000451.1 GCA_017998555.1 Thermoflexales bacterium | reverse complement strand
ACGGTCCCCAGCCCGGCGGTCAGCACGTCCAGGTCGCTGACGACAAAGCCGCCGATCCGGCGATAGGCGTTGTAGAGCGCGCCGGCCGAGCCCTTGTGGGCGGCCACGCTGACGATGTTGGGGTTGGCCCCATCGATCCCCAGCGCCTGGACCATCGCCAGTTGGGTGTCCCGGTCATACATCAGGCCGACATGATCGACGCCGACGAAGGACGAGACCTGCACCGCCGACGTCAGCGGCCGGCCGCTGGCGTCGACATACAGACCGATGGCGGAGCCCAGCGGCACGGTTTCATCGCCCAGATCTTTGAAGCGCATCGTCGGGACGGAAGCCGTGGGAGCGGTTGGCCGGGTGTGGAACCAGCGCTCGCCCTCGGCCGCGCAGCGCCCGAGATAGCTGTCGAATGGCACGATGTCGTGATAGATGGCGCGGTTGATGTTCTTGACCAGGGTCAATGCGCTGTAGAGGATGTTGAGGCGATCGAGCACGTTCAGGAGCGTCTGAGCGGTCGCGCCCGTGGCGTTCTTGAAGAGGGTCCGGCGCAGATCGCCGACGACGTCGAATACCTCGACGGCGTCTCTGGAGAACGCGCAGTTGACGCTGGGCTCGAAGGTCTTCTCCACCCACATCGGGGTCTTCAGGCCGCCCTTGCCCACGACGTGGGTGAGGGTGCCCGAGATCAGGCCGATGTCCCTTGGGACCGTGATCCCAGTCCCGACCCGCAGGCCGTTGTTGAGGTCGAGCAGGGGCAGGTTGTCGAACTGCATCCATTCGCTGGCATCACCGGTGGTCTCGAGGTAGCTGCCCTTGCCGTCGTCGCCGATGAAGGGGTAGACAGCCAGCAGGCTGTTGGCGGTGGGCAGGTAGCGGCTGATGAAATCGCGCTGCCGGATATCCTCGGTCTCGCCCGCCAGATCGCGATAGGCAAGCGGGCTGCCGGGTCCGGCGATGCTGTTCGAATCGCTGCTCTTCAGATACAGGTATTCGGCGTAGAGGATCTTGGAGAGCACGACCTGGAACGAGGTGTCGTCGCCAAAGTTGTTGTAGAGCGGATTCCAGGCCTTGGCCGCGCCCAGGCTGGGCACCCCGGCGAAGATCATGTTGCGGACCTTCGGAAGATGGGTAGCCCCCGTTGGACCGCTGGGCGCGATCGAGCCGCCATACGCGTCGCTCTGGACATAGCCGCGGGCGAGCAGACCGCCGGTGCTGTGGGCGATCAGGTCGACGGCGTCGAGCTCCTCGCCGGTGGCTGATTTCCATTTGTCGGCGGCCTTGCGCAGGTAGTAGCCGAGGTAGTCCATGGCCCGCTCAAAAGTGCTGTCGCTGAGCTGTTGGGCGCTGAAACCGGTGATGCGCCCGTCGATGGTCCCGTCGAAGAGATACGGGGCGAGGCGCCAGTCGTAGTTGACCATGAACAGGTCCTCGCCCAGGGTGTAGCCAAAGTTGACCAGGGTCTGCGAGATGTCATCGTAGACGCCCAGGAGCGGATCCATGACGATCTCCTGCGGATCGGGCCCGCGCTGCTTCCACCACACGGTCGAGGTCAGGGCCGGTCCGGTGCCGACGATGCCCGGCACGACGAGGACGGGCCGGCGAAGCTGCGGCCCGGTGCGCAGCACGGCCTGGACGCCGGCGTCGGTCTGGACCCAGATGGCGAGCTCGCCACGGGCCGTCATCTTGGGGCCGATGGTGATCGTCACGATGGTCCCGGCCACGCCGGTGATCGTATCGCCGACCCCGATCACCCGGGCGGTGGACACGATCGGGGTGATCGGCTGGCTCGACGCGACTTCAGGCGGCAGGGTGACCTGGGTGAGGTAGACGGCTTCGCTGTCATAGGCGCCCAGACCGATCCAGGCGACTTTGAATTCTCGCGTGTTGCCGCTGAAGGCGTGATTGACGACCACCGGTTTGTCGGGGTTGAAGCCGCGGACAAAGCTGCTGTCCTCATACGCCCCGGGATCGCCGCTGCAGCCAATTCCCGCGATGCGATACACCTCGCGCGGCTGGCCGGCCTGGCCGGTGTAGGCCGCCCGGTCGAGCGAGATGAAGACGCCCTGGCCGGGGTCGCGATACGCGCCGGTGACGATGGCGGTGTTCGCGAGATTGGCCTGGAAGGCGACGACTTCGGCCCTCTCGGAGACGCCCGGGCGCCAGCCCAGGTTGGCAAATCCGGCCCCAGCGATCGCGGTCCGCCCGCCGAGATCAGGATTGATCAAGACGATCGGGCTGGATCCCGACAGGCCATCCCGCAACGCGATGTGGCCATCCTCCGACAGAGACGGATACAGTACCGCGGTCGATTGGTCCAAAATGATCGGGTCTTCGAGGCCGCGGGTGGGGGTGTAGAGGGCCACACCGCCGAAAATCGCGCCGGTCCCAGCGCCCTGCTGGAGGTAGGTGAAGGCAACCGAGTCCTGGTCGTTGACCGAGACGCGCTGGTTGACGGTGAGGAACATCTGACTCGCGCCGCCCCGGGCGAGGATCGTCCCCACCGTCGATGAATTCGGCTGGGCGTTCCACAGATCGACGTACGTGACGGGCGGGAATCCGCCGATGTAGCGT
Source organism: Thermoflexales bacterium (assembly GCA_017998555.1). Classification (GTDB taxonomy): domain Bacteria; phylum Chloroflexota; class Anaerolineae; order J036; family Brachytrichaceae; genus Brachythrix. The sequence goes on along the minus strand of JAGOCU010000451.1, from coordinate 62 downwards.
GAGCGCGAGGCAACCTTCAGGTTGTTGTTGATGTCAACGTAGCCGTCCCAGGTAATGGCATG
>JAGOCU010000059.1 GCA_017998555.1 Thermoflexales bacterium | reverse complement strand
TCGATCCGCCGGATATCAGCCGCGACCCTGAACTCGTCGCCGAGGATGCGCACATACGGCATGCCGTCCAGAATCTTGCGGCCCAGCGTGTTGGGCGCCTGGAAGCTGACAAAGAGGATCGTATTGCGCGTGTCGCCGATGCCGTGCCGCAGGTGATGAAGGATGCGCCCGTTTTCGCACATGCCTGAAGCGCTGATTACGATCAACGGCCCATCCATATCGTTGAGTTTCTTCGACTCGGCGGCTTCCCGCACATAGGTCAGGCGCTTGAAACCAAACGGATCGCCGTCCGCGTCGCGGGTTGCAATCGCCGCGGTCTCGGCGTCGTAGCACTCCGGGTGCTCGCGAAAGGCTTTGGTCACGTTGACGGCCAGCGGGCTGTCGACATAGACCGGGATGCCGGGAATGCGCCCGGCCCCAATCAACTCGTTCAGGCAATACACGATCTCCTGGCTTCGGCCAACCGCAAACGACGGGATGATGAGCTTGCCGCGTCTGGCAATCACATCCTTCACCGCGCGTTCCAGTTCGGGCAGCGCGTCGGCGATGGGCGGATGGGTCCGATCGCCGTAGGTGCTCTCCAGAATGAGATAGTCGCACTCGGGCATCGGCGCTGGGTCGCGCAGGATCGGCAGGCCAACCCGGCCGAGATCGCCGCTGAAGCACAATCGGATCTCGCGCCCGCCCTCGCGCAGGGTCAGAAGCTCCCAGGTGCTCCCCAGCATGTGCCCGGCGTCCGAAAACGTCACCTGGGCTGAATCGATGGGCGAGTACGATTTGCCATAGTCCTGCGCCACAAAATGAGTCAGGGCCCTGACCGCGTCTTCTTCGGTGTAGATGGGCTCGCGCCGCGCCTCGCCGGGGCGAAGGCGTTTGTTGATGAAATAGACATCGTCTTCCTGGATCCGGCCCGAATCGCGCAGCATGCTGTCGGCCAGGTCGCAGGTCGCCGAAGTGGCATGGATCCGGCCCTTGAAGCCGCTCTTGACCAGGTTCGGGATATTGCCGGTATGGTCGATGTGCGCATGCGAGAGCACCATGGCATCGACCGTGCCCGCTTGATACGGCAGCTTTTGGTTGATCCGATAGGCGTCGTCGCGCCGGCCCTGATACAGGCCGCAATCCAGCAGCAGACGCTGGCCAGAGGCGGTGACGAGGTGTTGAGATCCGGTGACAGTGCGGGCAGCGCCCCAGAATGTGATATCCATCTCGTATAATTGTCGCACCTATTGCCCAAGTGGCGGAACTGGCAGACGCGCACGACTCAAAATCGTGTTCCCTTACGGGAGTGTGGGTTCGATTCCCACCTTGGGCACCTGTTGGAGAAATCCAAAAGCGATGCGCCCCGGCTCCGCCGGGGCGCATCGCTTTTGGAACATCACGTTACGCAGGCTTGCTGAGTTGCGCGTGGACGTGAACAATCCGCTGGATGGCGGTGATATTGGTCAGCACCGCCAGCGCGGCGACGGTGACTTCCGGGAAGTTGAGGCACAGGCCAACGGCCAAAACCAGGTAGCGCCCAAAACGGCTGAAGATCCCAACCTTGCACTCAATCCCCAGCCCTTCCGCGCGGGCGCGGGTGTAGCTCACCATGAATGAGCCGTTCAGCGCGACAAAACTGGCGATGATCATGAGCAGGTCGCCGCGTTGGGCAAACAGGGCCGCCAGGCCCGCCAGCAGCGCGCCCTCGGCAAACCGGTCCAGCACGGAGTCGGAGAACGCCCCAAAGCGGGTCTGCCGGCCGGTTGCGCGGGCCAGACCGCCGTCCACCGCATCCAGCGGCATCGCGATAAAGGTCATGACCAGGCCGCCCGGCACGACATAGCCAAACCCGATGAGCGCGCCGGCCGCCACATTGAGCAGGAAGCCCAGCACGGTCACGAAGTTGGGCGATAGTTTCAGGCGCACGGCGATGGCCACCGCCGGGTCCAACAGCCACTTGAGTCGCGCGCGGGCAAAGGTTTCCATGAGGCCGTTAGTGTAGCGGAAAGAGGCGGGACGGCGCCGATGCGCCATGCCCGGTCCCGCACGATGACAGGACCGTGAAGCCGACCCAAGAATATCGGGCGAGATCACGATCCCCGCGCTTCGCGCGGGGATCGTGATCTCGCCCCTACTTCATTAGCTGAGCGCTACTCCCCCCGGATGAACGCTTCAGTCTTGGCGTGCGCGACGTCGTCGGTGTACTGCTCCGGCGGCGATTTCATGAAGTATGACGAAGGGCCAAAGAGCGCGCCCGACATCTTGCGATCCAGCGCCATCTTGGCGCAGCGAATCGCGTCGATGACGACCCCGGCGCTGTTGGGGCTGTCCCATACCTCGAGCTTGAGCTCGACGTTGAGCGGCACATCCCCAAAGGTCGTGCCCTCCATCCGGATGTAGGCCCACTTGCGATCGGTCAGCCACGGCACGTAGTCGCTCGGTCCGACATGCACGTTCTCCTCACCCAGCGGATAAGGGATCTGTGAAGTGACCGAGTTGGTCTTGCTGATCTTCTTCGACTCCAGACGCTCGCGCTCGAGCATGTTCATGAAGTCGGTGTTGCCGCCAAAGTTGAGCTGATACGTGCGGTCGATTCGAACACCCCGCGTGACAAACAGATTGGCCAGCATGCGGTGGGTGATCGTGGCGCCGACCTGGCTCTTGATGTCGTCGCCAATAACCGGCACGCCGGCTTCGACAAAACGGCGCTGCCAGTAGGCCTCTCGGGCGATGAAGACCGGAATGCAGTTCACAAACGCGCAGCCGGCCTGCAGGACCTGCTCGACATACCACTTGGTCGCCTGCTCGCTTCCGACCGGCAGGTAGTTGATGACAACATCCGTCTGGGTTTCCTTCAGGATGTGGACGATGTCGCTGGTCTCGCCAGGCGCCTTCTTGATGATCTGCGACAGATACTTGCCGAGTCCATCGTGGGTCATGCCCCGATTGACGCACACGCCCGTGTATGGCACGTCGCTGAACTTGTAAGTGTTATTCGGCTTGGTGAACACCGCCTCGCTCAGATCCTTGCCCACCTTGTTGACGTCGATGTCAAACGCGGCGGTGAACTCGATATCGCTGATGTGATACCCGCCCAGGTTGACGTGCATCAACCCCGGCACGCTGTCGCCGTCTTTCGCGTTTCGGTAGTACTGCACGCCCTGCACCAGGGAGCTGGCGCAGTTGCCGACGCCGATAATGGCGACGCGGACTTTCTTGCCGCGCGCGGCCTTGGCCTCGGCGAGCTTGTCGGTTTTCTTGCTCATTCTTTGTCCTGATTTGTGGAAGGCGCGAGTCGCGCCGGCCGGCACCTGGAGGTTTCTGTCGAAGTCGTTTTGGGGTACTTTCGACACTGCAGGCCAGGACCCGCGCGTAGTTCGCAGAACTATAATCATCAACACGTTAAGTTTGGGTGATGCTTTCGGTTGAAAACAGGCGCTTCGGCGGAGCCGCCCGCCGATCGGCCTGCCAATCTGCCGCGGATTGCGCAACAATGGCGGCGCTTTGCGAAAAGAGATGTCACAACAACGGCCGCCCCTGTCCTTTCGGATGATCTCCGGCCTGCTGCGCGCCCGGCGCGCGCGGCTGTGGCGCGATGCGGCCGGCGTGGCGATGATTGCGCTCGGCATCATCACCCTGATCACCCTGCTGAACGTCAACACCGGCACGCTTATCGGGGGTTGGGCCGATCTGCTCCAGCGCGCATTTGGCATCGGCGCCTTTCTGCTGTGCGCGCTCCTGATTGCGTTTGGCGTGCCCATCGTCCTGAACACCCGGGCGGTGATCTCGGCTCGCACGCTCTTTCAGATTCTGTGCGGCGAGCTGGCCTTCTTCGCCCTGCTCGCCCTGATCCACTCGGTGTCCTTCACCGCCGACTCGTACCAACTCTCGCTCCAGAAACTCGGCGGCGGCGCTTTTGGCTGGGTGCTGTCCGAGCTGGTCTGGCGCGTGCTCGGCTCCAGCGCCGGCCTGGCCCGCCTGGTTTCCATCATCGTGTGGCTGTTCGCGACCCTGTTCACCGGTCTGATCGCGCTGCGTCCGCTGCTCATCCGTGAACGTTCTGAAGTCGTCGTCGGGGATGTCGAACATGCCCGCGTGTCGCGCCCGGCGCCGCGCCCGTCCCCGCCCGCCCGGACCGACGAACCGCTCCCCAGCTTCATCGGCGATATTCGTCCGCGCCAGGCGACCCTCGACGAGGCGCTCAGGGCCAGCCCGCCGCCCGCGCCGTCTCCGCAGCGCCCGGCCGCCGTTGAAGCGCCCGCGCCCGAGCGCGCCGCAACACCGCCACCCAGGCCAAAACCCGCCGCCAAACCGGTCGTCGTCAAGGTCAGCAAGCCAAAAGCCAGGATCGAGAAGGCGGTCGCGCTGCCGCCCATCGACCTGCTCAAAATCATCAAGCCCGCCAAGGGCGGCGAGGCTGACGCCGAGCGCCAGGCCGCCATCATCGAGGAGACCCTCGCCCACTTCGGCCTGGTCGGCAAGGTGGTCGAGAAACGCCGCGGGCCGACCGTCACCCAGTTTGGGGTCGACCCGGGCTACCTCGAGAAGCCGGCGCCCAACGGTGAGAAGCGACTTCAACGGGTGCGGGTGAGCCAGATCGCGAACCTGCAAAACGACCTGGCGCTGGCGCTCGAGGCCCAGTCGCTGCGCATCGAAGCGCCGATCCCCGGGCGCGGGCTGGTCGGGATCGAAGTTCCCAATGCCCACGCCAATGGCGTCGACCTGCGCAGCCTGATGGAGACCGAGGTCTTTCACAGCATGCGCGCCAAGTCGCCGCTGGCCCTGGCGCTGGGCCGCGATGTCAGCGGCGCCGAGATCTGCGCCGACCTCGCCCGCATGCCGCATCTGCTCATCGCCGGCACGACCGGATCGGGCAAGAGCGTCTGCATCAGCGCGATCGCGGTGTGTCTGGCCATGAACAACCGGCCCGAGGATCTCAAGCTGGTCATGATCGATCCGAAGATGGTGGAGCTTTCCCGTTTTGCGGGCCTGCCCCACATCCTGGGCAAGCCCGAAAGCGAGATGGAGCGCATCCCGGCCGTCCTGCAGTGGGTGACCCGCGAGATGGACAGCCGCTACAAGAAGTTCGCCGAAGTCGGCGCGCGGCATCTGGCCGACTACAACGAAACCCTGAACCGGCAGCAGGAACAGCCCCTGCCCCGCATTGTCGTGCTGATCGATGAGCTGGCCGATCTCATGCTCCAGCAGCCCATCGAGACCGAAAAGACGATCTGCCGCCTGGCCCAGATGGCCCGCGCGACGGGCATTCACCTCATCGTCGCCACCCAGCGCCCCAGCGTCGATGTGGTCACCGGGCTGATCAAGGCCAACTTCCCGGCCCGGATCGCCTTTGCCGTGGCGTCGGCCACCGACTCGCGGGTCATCATCGACCAGAACGGCGCTGACGCCCTGCTCGGTCGCGGCGACATGCTCTTCCTCAACCCGGAGGCCGGGCACCCCCTGCGCGCCCAGGGCTGCTTTGTCAGCGACCGCGAGATCGAGAGCATCATCCACTGGTGGAAGAAGCAGACGGCCGCCGAGAAGGCCGAGGCTGCCGCCGAAGCCGAACCTGAAGCCGCCGAAGGCGCCGACGAGTATGTCGCCAACCGCAAGCCCGAGCTCGACAATCCGTGGGACACCCTGGTCGCCGAACTGGCCGCCCAGAAGGCGATGGCCGGATCCGCCCGGGGCGGCAAGGGCGGCAGCGGCGGCGTTGACGATGATGGCGGGGACGACGACCTGGTGCGGCGGGCGATGGAGATCATCCGCGCAACCGGGAACGCCAGCACGTCGCTGTTGCAGCGCAAGCTCAAGATCGGATACCCGCGCGCGGCGCGGCTGATGGAAGAGCTGCAGGAAATGGGCTATGTGGGCGGCGACAAGGGCAAGCCGACCAAAGGCCGCGAAATCAAGGTCATCGGCGAAACCCCTGAAGATGAGCTTTAGCTGCGGGAACCACCCCCGGCTTCGCCGGGGGTGGTTCCCGCAAGTCATCGCAGGGAGCGCGTGCGCTCGACCGAATGCGTGTTGGTATCGCCCACCAGAGCCCCGGTGGCGATGAAAACCACCCGCTCGGCGATGTTGGTCGCCCGATCCCCAATCCGCTCCAGGCAATGTCCAGCGTGGAGCAGCCAAATACCATGGTCGGCGAAGGCCGGGTCCGCGGACATGCGCGCGACGACGGCTTTGAGCAGCGCGTCGTAGAGCACGTCGAGCGAATCATCCTCGGCCATGACCGTCTTCGCCGCCTCCGGATCGCTTGCCGCAAAGGCCGCAACGCTCCGATCCAGCATGTTCCGGGCCGCTTCCGCCATCTGCGTCAGATTGAATCCCGAGTCGGGCGCGGGCGCCGCGCGGACGATTCGGCGGGCGGACTTGGCGATCCCTTTGGCGTAGTCGCCACAACGTTCGAGCTCCACCGCCACAAACGCCGCGCCCAGCAGCGCGCGGAGATCGCGGGCCATGGGCTGCTGGGTGGCCATCGTCACCACACAGGCGTTCTCGATCGCGTAGCGCATGGCATCCGATGTCTGATCCTCGCGCTTGACCTCGCGCGCCTCTTCCAGATCGCGGTTGAGCAGGGCGTGGGTGGCCTGGCCGATGGCGCCGCTCACCCGCCCGCCGAGGTCGAGAATGCGGGTCCGGATGGCCTGAAGTTCCTGATCCAAATGTGGTCGCATGGGCCGATCATAGCGCCATGCGCAAATACCTTCTGAAACGACATCCCCCCGGCCCGGCTACGCCGGGCCGGGGGGATGTCGTTTCAGAAAAACCCCAATACAGAACGCGCCCCGCGGAGTGACTCCGCGGGGCGCGCCGTTTGCTTCAGGTGTTGGAAGCGCTACATGTTCTTCGCGGCGTAGCCCGGGCCCGTGCCTTCGGCGTAGAAGGCGGCATTCCAGGCCGTGTCACCCGAGAAGTCGTAGACCTCGCCGCCCTCGGCAGTGTAGGTCTGCGCGCCGTCATCGCCGTGCACGACGAACTTCTGGGCGGGCTTCATCGCATAAGCCGTCGGAACCTCATCCTCGGGGAAGATCGCCTCGAACGGGCATTCCGGAACGCATGCGCCGCAATCGATGCAGGTCGCCGGGTCGATGTAGAACCACGGCCATTGCGTCTCGGGTTTGCCACCCACGATGCATTCGACCGGGCACACGTCGACGCAGGCGGAATCGCGCAGGCATAGACTGGTGATTACGTGAGCCATTGATGAATCTCCTTGGTCGGTTCCGCTTTATCGGCTGGAACCCATATTTCTGATAGCGTTAAGGCCTATCCAACACCTGAGTTGCACGCGTTAACGCCGCAAGTTATACCCGAAAGCAGGCGGTCTGTCTAGGCGTGCTGTCACATCCCAGACGGTACTTCCCGCGCCGGGCCGCTCTACTTCGCCGCGTAGCGGGCCTCAACATCGTCCCAGTTCACCAGATTGAACCACGCTTCGATGTAGGCCTGGCGCTTGTTCTGATACTTCAGATAGTAGGCATGTTCCCACACGTCGACGCCCAGGAGCGGCCGGATTCCGTCCATGACCGGATTGTCCTGATTCGGCGACGAGGTAATGGCCAGCTTGCCATCCTTCCCGACCACCAGCCACGCCCAGCCCGAGCCAAAGCGGCCAAGGCCGGCCTTGACGAACTGCTCGCGGAAGGCCTCGACGGTGCCGAAGGTCGTCATCATGGCGTCCTTGAGCGGACCACTCAGCGCGCTGCCGCCAGCCTTCATCTGGGTCCAGAACATGCTGTGATTGAAATGGCCGCCGCCGTTGTTGCGAACGGCGTTGCGGATGCTCTCGGGCACCTCGCCGATCTTCATCATGAGCTGCTCGATGGTCAGGGCCTGAAGCGCGGTGTGCTCCTTGAGCGCGTTGTTGAGGTTATCGACGTAGGCCTTGTGATGCCGATCATGATGGATCTCCATCGTCATCGCATCGATGTGCGGCTCGAGGGCGTTGAAAGCGTACGGAAGCGGGGGAAGTTCAAATGCCATGCGTTGTCTCCTTGGGGGCGCGATCGCTCGCCGAACGAGCGGGCCGCGCCAGATGGTGTACCTGAGTTGTGATTGTGCGCCTGAATTCTTAGAACTCCTGATAGAACTTGTTCCCGGAGGCGATATTCTCCGTCCCGGCGTACGCCGGGACGGAGAATATCGCCTCCGGAACTGGTCTGTTGGCGGTTCCTGAACGTTCATTATAGAACGCGGATAGAACGCGGCCGCGAGTACCATGGGCGGAATGTCGTCCACCGCCGCTCGGGCGTTCCGCCCGGCTCTTGCCCTCGCCCTCATCGTCGTGGCCGCCTTCGCCGCCCGAATGATGGGGCTTGCCGCGGTTCCGCCGCGCTGGGATGAGGGCTGGTCGATTGCCCATGCGTCGCTGCCCATTGGCGAGCTGCTGCGCATCACGGCCGCAGACGTCCACCCGCCACTGTATTACCTGGCGCTCGGGGCGTGGCAGGCTATCGTCGGCCAGAATCTGTTCGCGCTTCGATATCTGGGTGTGCTGGCCAGTCTGCTGTGCGTGCCGCTGGCCTACGTCGTGGCGACGGCCTGGACGGGCCGGCGCGGCGGGCTGCCCTTGCTCGCGGCCGGGGCGATGGCCTGGCTGCCCCTGGCCGTCTACTACAGCGCCGTCGCCCGGATGTATGCCTTCGCGCCGGCCTTTCTCCTCCTGGCGGCCTGGGGCGCCCTGAGAATCACCCACAGGACCGACAGCCGAGGCGATCGCCGTCTGGCCGGGTTCGCTTTCGTGCTGGGCGCGGTCGGGGCGATGTTGACCCTCTATCACGCCGTCTGGCCCCTGGCCGCGCTGGGCGCCTACGCCCTCATCCGGGCAACGGGCCCGCAGCGGCGGCGCCTGCTGGGCTGGACGGCAATAGCGGCCGGGCTGTATGTGCCCTGGGCGATCTACGCCGTGCCGCAGTTGCTGGGCCGAGCCGCGGCCGAGGGCGCGACCAACATCGGGCAGCAGTTCAGCGTCGGATACTTTGTCGAGAACGGGCTGATCGGCCTGACGATGTCGCAGTGGGCGGGTTGGCTGGGCGTGGCGGCACACGGGCTCTTGCTCGGGCTGGGCGCCCTGATCGCCCAACGCCGGCGGGCGGTGTGGCTGCCGGTCCTGGCCATCGTCGCGACCGTGTTCGGGGTGGCGGCCGCCGCGCGGAACTGGGCCTTCAATGCCCGGATGCTCATCGGGGCTGCCCCGTTTCTGGCCCTGGGACTGGCCTGGGCGGTCGACGCGCTCGCCCAGCGCGCGCGCGTCATTGCGGCGCTGGCCGTGCTCGGCTTGCTCGCCCTGTATGCGCCCACCAGCGCGCTGCTTGTCCCGGCCAAAACGCTCGAGGTCTTTGACCCGTATAACCCGCGCACCTATGCCGAGCACCTGGCCCCGCAGGGCCGGGCAACCGACCTGGCTGTTTTCAACGTGCTCAGCCCGGCCGGCTTCTATTCGCTCGACAGAACCCCTTCGATGCCGGCCTGGTCGTATGCCCTGACCTGGGATCCGGTCATCGAGCCGCGGGCGTTGTGGGAGGCGCGTATTACGGACGCGGCTCAGACGCGAGATCGATTGTGGCTGGTCCTGTATCGCGGGCTGGCCGGAAAGAACGGCGATCTGCGCGGCTGGATGGACTCGACCTTCTACCCGGCCGGCTCAGAATGGGGCGAGGAAGAGGTCTTCTACGG
>JAGOCU010000450.1 GCA_017998555.1 Thermoflexales bacterium | reverse complement strand
TTCAAGGCGATCCGCGGGTGGCGCGCGACGACACGCGCGCTGCCGCCCGGCATGTGATCGAAGCGCTCGAGGCGGCGGATGTCGTGGTGGCCATCCGCGACAACTTCGCCCTGCGCTACTACTGGGAACGTCAGGGCGGCGACCCGTCCAAATTGCTGGCGGCGCCGATGGGCCTGCACGGTGTATTGCGTGACGAGGCGCCGACCCTCGATGCGCTGGCTGCGCCGGGCGTGGAGCGGGTCCGGCTCTTTCTGTGGCAGGATGCCGTCGTCGATCCCGAAAAGCGCATTGAAACGGCCCTGCAGATCAACGGATATCAGTTGGGGGAACTCAGTTTCGGCCAGATTCGGCTGCCTTTGTATCGGATCACCCAACACCCACTGCGGCCCATCGATGCCGTGACCACGCCGGTGGGCGCGCGCTTTGGAACGGACCTGGACCTGGTGGCGGCCTGGTCGCGCCGCGAGGCCGTTGCGGGTGACCTCTTTCACGTGGCGCTGGTATGGCGCGCGGCGGCCAGGCTGTCATCGGACGACAAGGTGTTTGTCCATGTCGTCGACGCCGGCGGGAAGGTCGTCTTCCAGCGCGACAAATTGCCCCTGAACGAGCTGAAACCGATGTCACGCTGGGTGGCGGGCGAACTGCTGCGCGATCCCTACACCGCGCTGGTCCCGGCCGATCTGGCGCCGGGCAGCTATCGGGTGATGGTGGGCGTCTATGACCCGGTCACCGGCGCGCGCCGGCCAGCCACCGTGGGCGGCGCGCGCGTCGCCGAGGACGCGGTGACAATCGCGACGGTTCATATCTCGCGCTGACAGCATTACGTCCGAACAGACACTCCCCGGCGCAGCCGGGGAGTGTCTGTTCGGACACATCACCCGACGATGAAGCCGAACTCGCCCGCGGTGACAACCAGCGCGCGGGACGGGGTATCTTCGCCCGGGGCTGTTTCGCTGGCGAACAAGCCGAACGAGGCGGTCAGGGCAGGACGGAAAACAAAGTCGAGCACCCCGAAGTTGCGCCCGGGCACCTGGCGCAGATACAGGTATTGAAAGATATCGACGCCGGTGTCGTTGGCCCGGACCGGGAAATAGGTGTAGCGCACGCCTGTCGCGAGGTCGGTTCGGAATTCGGGCGCGCCAACCGAGGCGTCGTCAGGACCTGTTCCGATCCGCCGGTGGTATTGCAGCGCGGCGTAATGCGCATCGCCGCCGTAGCGTTGATCGATGACGCTGCGGGCCGCGCCGGCCCCGGCGTTGTAGGCCAGACCGGCAAGCGCCACAAATCCCTCGAACTGGGACAGTTGTTCGCGCACATACAAACCGCCGCATAGAACCTGAGCATACAGGTTGCGGCGCTGAAATGCGGCGCTGAAGTCGGCGTTCAGGTCATCGTCGGCGCGCGGGTCATCAACTGGCGCGGCGAGCGCGTCGAGTTTGAGCGCGCGCGGGAGGCGCCGGATGACCCCCGCGCGGGTCGATGGGATCACTTGCAGGACCCCGTCGCGATGGTTGGGGTTGGCGCCTTCGACGCAGATATGGGCCTTGAGCAGGAGGACCGGCAGACCGAGCGCTTTGGCGGCTCGGGCGATGGCCGGGCCCAGGCTGAGCGCATTGGCGGGCGGATCATCCGGCGGCGGAGGAGGTGTCGCGTTGGTTTCGGACAGATAGACATCCGATCCAAGCCGGAGGGCGGAATAGCCGGTCGTGCCGGCCGGGAAATTGGGCGAACTCAACACACGCAGCGGCAGCCAGACGACGGATGGCGCGTCCAGGGCAGGTCCGGTGGCCTCAACAAAGTCGCCGCGGGCGAGCACGCCCAGGAGCGTGTCAGGGCTCGTCGACGGCGCGCTGCGAAGCCGCAGCCCGGAGGCCGGCACGGTGTCGGGGTTGACGGTGTAGATCGCCATCGTAGAAGTGTATCTGGAAAGGCGAAGAAGAAAGATGATACTAGGGAAGCGATATCCCCGGCGCCGGCGTACGCCGGCGCCGGGGATATCGCTTCCCTAATAACATCTCGGCGGTAACGTTACAATCGCGGCCATGAGCACGACCACGCTGTCTGCCCCCCCTCCTCCCGCCAAGAGCGCCACCGGTGTTGCGTGGGATCTCTCACCGTTGTATGCATCGGTTGATGATCCCGCTATTGACCGGACACTGGCCCAACTGGACGAAGATGTCCTCGCGTTTGACGCCGCCTACCGCGGCCGAATTGCCGTGCCCGGCGGGCCGACTGCCGCGTTTTTGCTGGCGGCCCTGCAGGCCTCCGAATCGATGTCGGACCGAGCCAACACCTTGTTTGCCTTTGCCCAGCTCCTGTATGCGGCCGACACGACCGGCGACGCCAATCGGAAGCTGGTGCAACGGGTGGAGGAGCGCCTGACCGCGCTGCAGAACCGGGCGCTTTTCTTTGACCTGGAATGGCTGCAGGTCGAGGACGCGGCAGCCGCCCGACTGGCGGCCGATCCGGCCCTCGCCCGCTACGCGCACTATCTGGCGAGCGCGCGGCGCTTCAGGCCGCACACGCTCTCCGAGCCCGAAGAGCGATTGATCAACGACAAGGACATGACCGGCGTCTCGGCCTGGGGCAAGCTCTTTACCGAATATGTTGCGGGGCTGCGATTCAAGATCGATGTCGATGGC
>JAGOCU010000449.1 GCA_017998555.1 Thermoflexales bacterium | reverse complement strand
ATGGCGGCGTTCGCGCTCATGGCCATCGCATTGGCATTTCCGAAGCCGTTTGACGTTTTCCCGGTCGACGCACCCATACATCTGATCGGCGAAGGCGTGACCGATTTGCGTTGCCACCATCCAGAGAGTGATTACAGCAATCTGATCCATCTGCCCGGGTCTCACTGTAAGCCGCCCGGCATTTGTCACCATGCGCAGCGGACGCCATAAAATGACCCTTTCGTCATGTTGATTCGCCAGAACTCAACAAGTCTGTAGATAGCTATAACTACATAAGTAACCCTGTTTCGATAGTCCAGTGACCGTCATTCTTGTTGATTAAAAGGACAACACGATGGCGGTAAAGAAGAAAGACTCCGCCCGTCTGGCGAAGCGACTTGGGGGCAACCTATCGAAGCGGCGCAAACAGCTGGGATGGACACAGGAAATGGTTGCGGAGCGGGTAGGCGTTGACGCCGAAACCATTTCGCGCATCGAGCGCGGGGCGCATTTGCCGTCCCTGCCGACGCTGGACAGGCTAGCGGTGGCGCTCCAATGTTCTGCTGGCGACCTGTTATCGACGGAAGGGCCCGAAGAGGCCAGCGAAGCGGCGACCTTTGGCGCATGGATTTCCGAACTGGGGACTGACGATCGGGCATTCGTTATGACGGTCGTGCGGAATTGTTGTGAGTACTTGGGCAACCGCTCGAAATAGCCAATATTTCCACCCACAGGGGGGAGCACGGGCCGCACGGCCCCGCAATGTCGTGCGTGAAACCCGCCAGTCACTCCCACCGGGGGATGGCCGGCAGGCGGACACCAAGGCGCCTGATGAGACGCGGGCACAAATCATGGCCCTATCCGCCAACGCGGGCTTGAGCCGGATCGGCTTTGTTCGCGATCCGGCGCCTGAGCGGCAACCTTGATGATGGCGTGCCGGAATGGGTTCGGTACCTGTGCCATATCCAATCGCTGGCGTGTGCGGCCCCTTTCGGCTGGCGCGTCCAGGGGTGTCTTGCGTCGGCCCACGGACCTCAATATCGTATCGACAGGTTCCACGTCAGGCTGACCTGACACCGTGGGCACCCTCACCGCTCTCGTGGCGGCGTCGCAGTCGATACCTGCCTGTTGCCCAACGATCCGCCGTCGCGCGTGCTGCGCGGTGTAGGTACGGATCGGCTGATCTTTCCCGACCCGGACGCCCTTGGCCGTCATGCGGTGGGAGTCACTTTCTTGCTCATCCTTCCATGCCGCGCGACCGGGGCGCCGGCGGCATGTCGCAGAGTTCTGCGTTCCCTATCGGCCCGCGCCATCCTGACCTAGCGCGGCCGCAACAGAGCAGGTCATGTCCTTTATCGGCACCCGCCGTGACGAGGCCCGATCATGCCCATCATCCGTACCAGTACCGCCGCGAAGGTGGCGGCTTCCAGCGCTTTTTTGACTACGCCTGCCACCCCGGTTTCGACCCTGACGCTGCCCGAGACCGGCTTCCTGCGCCAGCCCCAGGTGCTGGCCTTCGTTCCCATCTCCAAATCGACGCTGTGGCGGCGCATCCAGGCGCGGACCTTTCCCGAGCCGGTCAAGCTTTCGGAGCGGGTGACCGTCTGGCGCGCGGAAGACATCCGCCGCTGGATCGCGCAGCAAGGTCAGCCCGGGTGACGGGCCAGGGATGAGCGGGGACCGGTTCGGCTCGGAACGGCGGCGTCGTTCGCGTATCGACCGGGTCGGCGCCGACCCGCCACGTGCGTCGCGTCTGCGGTCATCGGTCCGGCCGGCCAGTTCTTCAGCGACGGCGGCACGCTCGGCCTGATGACGAAATCCCGCGCCTTTCCCGGCGTTTTCGCCTGGCTAAGGGTGCGTCGGCGCTCGAACATTCGGGCTGATGACGATCGAGAGATGATGGGAGAAGCAAGTCATGCAAGACAGCGAGGAAATCAGCAAGCACCACGAGAACGCATTGCAATCGGTTGAGATGCTCCGTGCCGTCATTGGCGGAGATACCTACGAGGCGGTAGCCATGCGCTTTGGCGTCTCGCGCACGGCGGTCGAGCGGCGCATCAAGTCCGTCGCCGTCCAACTCACTCAGGTGGTGGGCGTCGATGGACTCAAGGAAGAAGGCGCGGCTTTCGTGCGGCGGCTGCGCCTGCATCGGAACGCCATCCTGGTCGCGCTGGAAGGGTTCGAGCCCTTGCCGCCGGTCGGCGCCCGTCCGGCGCGGGTGCTATCGGCGCCGGAGGTGGCACAGGGCGCGGTGCGCATCAAAGGCCGCACCAGTCGCACCTGGCATGACCTGGCTCTGTACTACATGCTGTTCGCCACGGGCCTGCGGCCGCTGGAGATCGCCCGGATCGAGGTGCGCGACTACTTGCATGCCGACGGCAGCGTGTGCAGGGAATCGGAGCTGCGCGCCGATGCAGCGATCAACGGCAAGCTCCGGCCACTCTACTTCAGCAGCAACCGCCTCGACGACGCGCTGGCCGCCTATTTCCGCGAGCGTCTCGCCGGCGGGCATGGCCTGGGTGGACCGGACGTCTACCGCGGCTTGGACCCGGGTAGCCGGCTGTTCCTTTCCCCGAGCGGTGAGCCCTACAAGATCACGTCAAACAATGGCGAACCGGGACAGAACCGCTATGTCTGCCGGGCGCTGCTGGAGATCTACCGCAA
>JAGOCU010000448.1 GCA_017998555.1 Thermoflexales bacterium | reverse complement strand
AAGGCCATCTCGGAGGTGCCGGGGTTGGTGAAGCAGGTGTCTACCCCGCCGTTGACGAGGGTTTGGATCAGGGATTGAGCGCCATTCATCGTGGGCCGATTATCGGGTGGTTTCCTGAAAAAGCGATGTACCCCGTCCCGGCGCAAGCCGGGACGGGGTATATCGCTTTTTCAGGAAGTCTTAGCGCGTTGAGAGCGAGGCGATCACAACGACCGAACTCTTGTCAGTCGGGTCGGCCATCCGAAAGACGGCCAGGGTCTGGTTGCCCTTGCTGTAGATCGTGTTCTGGAACGCGCTATTTTGCGCGTTGACCTGGTTCAGCACGTTGTTGGCGATGGCGCCGCCCGGCCCGCCGATCCCCTCGCTCCAACCGGTCGCCTTCAGCTTGTCGGTGTAGAACGTTTTGACCTTGTCCCAACTCGCGTCGCCGGGGAACTTGAAACCCTTCTGTTCGGTCTTGCCGCCCGATCCCGCGGCGTTGCGGATCTGGGCATCCTGCTCCATGTTCTTCTGCAGGGTCTCGGCAATGCGGCTTTCGCCGGGCTTGAGCTCGGTCGCGCCGGGGTAGACCGGCAGATCCTTCATCTCCATCGCCGCGCCGCCGCCGGCGCAGGCCGTCATCATGGCCACGCTCAGCGCGGCAATCGCCAGGGACTTGATCTTGGTCAGGGTGTTCATTGTCATTTCTCCTTTTTGGAATGTGCCAACATCCTGCGCCCAACAACGGCCCGCGAACTATCACGAATCGCCGCGTTTCTCTCAACCTCCGCCGCCGCGACCGGTTGTGTTGGGAACGACATGCCGCTCCGCCCCGGCGCAAGCCGGGGCGGGGCGGCATGTCGTTCCCAATAAAACCCTGCAAATCCATCCGTTAGAATCACCCGCGATGGATCGCACCCTAAACACAATCGGCAAGCTCAGCCCATACGCGGCCCTGATCGTGGCTGCCACGGCCATGGCCGGCAGCCTCTTCTTCAGCCAGGTCCTGGGCTGGCTTCCCTGCGAGATGTGCTGGTATCAGCGCATCGCCATGTATCCCCTGGTCTTCCTGCTCTTCATCGGCATCCTGCGCCGGGATGAAAAGATGTGGCGCTACATCATCCCCATCGCCCTGATCGGGGCAGCCATCTCGACCTATCACATCCTGTATCAGAAGACAGACTGGTTTCCGGCCTCGCCCTGCGAGCTCAACAGCGGCGTCTCGTGCAAGGGTGACTATCTGAACTGGCTGAATGGCCTGATCACCATCCCGACCCTCGCCCTGATCGCCTTTGTCCTGGTTGTCTTGGCCGGCGTGGCCTCCCGTATGGCTTCGGACATCCCCGCCTTCGAGGACGAGGAAACCGACGCGGAAGAGCCGGTGGTCATTCCAGCCGTTCCGCCCGAGCCGCGTTCGGCCTTGTGGATCCGCCTGGCCGGGGTCGCGCTGGCCATCGGGGCCGCCATCGCCCTGGTCTTCACCGTCGGCGCCGACCTGCGCGCGTCGCGCCCGCCCAAGACGACCGAACTACCCGGGGTCAAGCCGGTATCGCCTTTCGCCACACCTGCCGTCAGCATCGCCGGCGGCGCAACGTTCTTCCGCGACTACTGTTCGATGTGCCACGGTTCCAACGGTGATGGCATCAATGGACTCGCCCCGACCCTGGCGGGCTCGACGCTGGTCAAGTTCGGGACCGAGGATGAGCTGCTGCGCATGATCCGCAAGGGCCGGCTGCCCACCGATATCGACAACAAGAGCGGCCTGCAGATGCCCCAGAGCGGCGGGATGAACAGTTACACCGACGACGAGTTGCGCTCGGTCATCCGCTATATCAAGACCATCGTCCGTTAGGCGCCCGCGCATGACAAACACGCCCGCCCCGAAGTCCTCGTATTCCCGCCGCTGGACCTGGGATGGCAAGGCCCCGTTGCGCGGTTTCTTCAACGCCGCGCTTCGCCTGATCTTTCGCGCGACCACCCGCTTTGAGGTGATCGGGCGCGAACACATCCCGGCGACCGAGGGCTTCGTCGTGATGATCAATCACATTCATGCCCTCGACCCGCTGGTTGTCATCCCCTCGCTTGGTCGCAGCGTCACGCCCATGCCCAAGGTCGAGGCCTTTGAAAGCCTGGCGATTCGTTTCTTCATCCTCAACTATGGCTGTATCCCCGTCCACCGCGGGGATGTCGATACCCAGGCCATCCGCCTGGCGACCGATACGCTCAAGTCGGGCGGCGCGGTGTTGATCGCCCCGGAGGGCACCCGCAGCAAGACCGGCGGCCTCATCGCCGGCCAGGAGGGGATGGCCTTCATCGCCACTCGGGCCAATGCGTTGATCCTGCCGGTTGCCATCCAGGGCACGCCTGATGTCTTTCCCGCGCTCAAACGCCTGCGCCGGGCGCGGGTGACCCTCACCCTGGGCGAGCCTTACCGCATGGATACCGGCGGTGGGCGGGCAAGCCGGGCGATGCTGCAGCAACTCACCGATGACGCGATGCGCCGCATGGCCGCCCTGCTGCCCGAAAACATGCGCGGGGTCTACGCGTGAGCGGCGGGCTGGTCAAGGCGGTCGCCGAGGGCAGCGTGGCGGCTGCCGCGGACCTCCGGCCCGGCGATGAGGTCGTCGCCATCAACGGTCGCCCGCTGCGGGATGTCATCGACGCCCA
>JAGOCU010000058.1:2781-9717 GCA_017998555.1 Thermoflexales bacterium | reverse complement strand
GGGCGCTCGACGGGCGCATAGGTCTTGCGCACCGGATCCCAGGCGCCGATGACGGTCGCGCCATCGCGCTGGAAGAAGGATGGGTGGCCGGCGGCCAGCATCTCGTCGACCCAGGCCGGCACCGCGATGTCGCGCGCGCGCATCTCGGCGGTCGCCCTGGCCACGCCCAACGCGTCCCAGGTCTCGAAGGGACCAGCCTCGGCGTTGAAACCCCAGCGCATGGCATTGTCGATCTCGATGATGCTGTCGGCGATCTCGGGCACGCGCCGCCCCGCATAGGCGCAGATGGCCAGGGTGGTGCTGATGATGAACTCACCGCCCCGGTCGCCGGCCCCATGCTCGAAAATCGCCCGCATGCGCGCACCCAGGTCATCGATGTCGCGCACCTGGCCATACAGATCAAAGCGCGGCTTCCCGGGCGGGGCGTATTCGCCGGTCTTGAGGTCGAGGACCCAGAATTCCTTCTCGCCGGTCGGCTTCTTGATGGTCTTGTAGAACCCGGCCCCGCTTTTGTTGCCGAGCGCCTTTGCGTCGATGAGTTTTTGGAGCGGGGCGGGAACCCTGAACAACGGACGCTCTTCATCATCAACCAGCGCCTCATACTGGTTGCGCAGCACGTGGGTGTGCACGTCCAGGCCGACCAGATCGGCCAGGCGGAACGTCGCGGTCTTGGGCAGCCCGATCAGCGGGCCGGTGAGCGTGTCGACTTCCTCGACGGTGTAGTCGTTCTCAATCGCGGCCACCATCCGGGCCTGGCCAACATACATCCCGATCCGATTGGCGATGAAGCCCGGCGTGTCCTTGCACACCACCACGCCTTTGCCCAGGACGCGCCCGCCAAAGTCCTTCATGAAGGCGACGACCGCGGGGTTGGTGTCGGGCGTTGGAATGATTTCAAGCAGTCTGAGGTAGCGCGGCGGGTTGAAGAAGTGGGTGCCCAGAAAGTGGGCTCGGAAATCGGCCGCGCGGCCCTCACCGATCTGATGAATGGGGATGCCCGAGGTGTTTGACGACACGATCGAGCCAGGCTTGCGAAAGGCCTCGATCCGGGCCATGAGCGCCTGCTTGGGGCCGAGCTGCTCAAGGATGACTTCAACGATCCAGTCGGCGTCCTTGACCGCGTCAAAGTTGTCCTCGGTGTTTCCCAGGCTGACCAGCCGGGCCGTGTCCGCGGACACGAGCGCAGCCGGGCTGGCCTTGACCTGGCGGTCCCACAACGACTTGACGATCGCGTTGCGATCGGCGCCCTCTGGGGCGGGGATGTCCAGCAAGGTGACCGGAATGCCGGCGCCGGCGATGAGCGCGGCGATGCCGCCTCCCATTGTTCCCGCGCCAATGACCACTGCTTTTTGAATGCGCATGTTTCCTCAATGAAGCCGGCGGCGAGACCGCAAATGCGGCGACGCCATCAGCCGACGGGCGCGCGCAGTTCGCCGCGCGCGAACCCTATGGTACCCGTTTCCCAAACGCGACAGGGGCTGGCTATGCCAGCCCCTGTCGCGTTTGGGAAACGGGTTCTTACCCTTCCCTCAGCAATCCATGACCCCAGTCACTGGGTCGCGTCGAAGGACGCTCATAAGATGTTGCGTCGAATCGGCAAGGAATTGCTGGCTGGTCCATTTCGGCAGGGGATATCGCCTCGGGAAAAGGTTGTGTCAGCGAGTCAACGGCCGAGCAAATGGATTCTTGGAGGGAAAATGCGTCGTATTCATCATCTTGCTGGGGTCGTGGCAGCCAGCGCTTTGCTTCTGTCCGCTTGCGCCAACACGCCTTTTGGCGGCGCCAACGCCGCCGCGGCGCAGACGGCGCGCCCGGCCGCAACCCGCTACACCGTGGAAAAGGGCGCCATTGAGAACAAGATCGTCGCAACCGGCAAGATCACGCCCCGCGGCGCCGCTTCGCTGGTCTTCCCGCGCTCAGGCACAGTGGTCACGATCACGGTCAAAGAGGGCGAAGCCGTGAAGACCGGCCAGCCGCTCGGCGCGCTGGACACGTCAGATCTGGTGCTGTCCGCTCAGTCGCAGTACTTCAATTACGTCAGCGCGCAGGCATCCTATAGCCAAACCATCAAGGGTCCCAACGATTACGATGTCAAGTCGGCCCAGGCCGCACTCGACAGCGCCAGGGCGGCCTATAACGACCTCTTCAAGGCGCCCAGCGATAACGAAGTGGCCAATCTCAAGGCGACCCTGGCCAACGCGGACGCATCGCTGCGGTCCGCGCAGGCGGCCTACGATCAGCAGTATCGGCGCAACCCGGCCGGCATTGTGGGCTCGGCTCCCGCGGTGACATTGGAACAGGCGACAAACACCTGGCAGGCGGCCAAGGCGAATCTCGACAAGGCCTACGAAAAACCGGCCAATAGCCAGTTCGCGTCGGCGAGCGCACAGATTGCCTCGGCCCAGGCGAAGCTCGATGGTCTGCTGGCGCCTATCGCGCCAGAGACGATCGCCCAGGCCAAGGCGAAGGTTGATCAGGCCTTCATCGCCTGGCAGCAAGCCGAGACAAATGTGAAGCTCTCAACCGTAGTGGCGCCCTTTGACGGAGTTGTCACGAAAGTCAGCTTTGACCCGGGCGACTATGCCAGCGGCGGTCAGACGGCCTTCGAGGTCTCTGATATTGCCCGGCCGTATTTCGAGATCGATGTGGACGAAGCCGATATTGGCAACGTGCGCGTCGGCATGCCTGCCCGGGTGACCCTGCAGGCCTTCGCCCAGGTTCCCATTTCGGCGACGGTGGAAGCCATTGCGCCGGCGGCGACTGCTTCGACAAACGTCGTGACCTTCAAGGTCCGCCTGGGCTTCGATATCGCGGCTGTCCGCCTTGGGGCGGGTGGCGCGCTGCCTCCGGGCGGAGCGATCATTACCGGGACGGCTGCCGCTGGTGGGACCGTCGTGAGCGGCACGAATGCCACGGGTGCGCGCGGACCCGGCGCGGGTGGGCAGGCACCCCCCGCTGGAGCGGCCGGACAGCGCCCGGCTGGCGCCGGCGGCTTTGCGGCGGGTTTCGTTCGCCCCAATTTCCTGCTTGGCATGAGCGGCACGTCCGAGGTCATCATCGGCGGCGCCAGTGATGTTCTGGTGGTGCCCAATCGGGCCGTATCGCTCGACCGGGCGACCCGCAGCAGTGTGGTCAAGCGGGTGAAGGCCGACGGGACGACCGAGTCCGTTACGGTCGAAACGGGCCTGCGGGGCACGGCCCTGACGGAAATTCGGAGCGGACTTGCCGTCGGCGATCAGGTCGAAATCGCCGCCGCCGCGGCGCCCGCCGCGGGCGGGCAGCAGCAGGGCATCCCGATTCCAGGAATTGGCGGCGGTGGCGGCTTTCCGGGCGGCGGTCCAAACCCGTAGGACGGCACACGCTCATGCAGCTCCCAATCCGTCTTCCCCGGCGGCTTCCGAGTTGATCCGAGCAGCCCAATATGATTGAACTTAAAGACATCAAGAAGACCTACAAGATGGGCGTGGAAATCGTCCATGCTTTGGATGGCGTCGACCTCAAGATCGAGGACGGTGAATTTGTCGCCATCATCGGCCCGTCCGGCAGCGGCAAGAGCACCCTGATGAATATTCTGGGCTGTCTTGACGTGCCCACGTCCGGGGCCTACAACCTGAACGGCAAGGACGTGAGCAAGCTGGGCGACGATCAGCTTGCGGCCGCCCGCAATCGGAACATCGGTTTTGTCTTCCAGCAGTTCAATCTGCTGGGGAAGGCGACCGCCCTGCGGAATGTGGAGTTGCCGCTGCGATACGCCGGTATGGGCGGCGGCGAGCGCCATAAACGAGCCGTTGAGGCCCTGACGGCAGTCGGCCTGGGTGAGCGTCTGCGCCATCGACCCACCGAGCTGTCCGGCGGCCAGCAGCAGCGCGTCGCCATCGCGCGCGCGCTCGTCACCCGGCCAACCATGATCCTGGCCGACGAGCCGACCGGAGCGCTTGACAGCCGGACCGGCTCTGAAATCCTCGCCCTGTTCGAAACGCTGCAGCGCGAGCGCGGCATAACCGTCGTGCTGGTCACCCATGATCCGAATGTGGCAGGCCACGCCAAACGTATTATCGCCATCCGCGACGGACGCATCGAGAGCGATCTGCGCAAATAGCGAGGCATTCCGTATGAATATCTTCGAAACCGTCCGCACCGCGCTCGAAAGTCTGGCGAGCAACAAGCTGCGCACGATTCTGACCATGCTTGGCGTCATCATCGGGGTGGCCTCTGTCGTTTCGCTCCTGTCGATCGGGGCCGGCGTGTCCAGCGGCATCACGTCGCGGGTGAGCAGCCTGGGCAGCAACCTGCTGACCATCTCGACCGACGGCCGCAACGCAGCCGCGCGCCTGACCAACAACGACGTTGCGGCGCTGGCGGATCCGCTCAGCGTGCCCGGTGCCGAGCGGGTTGTTCCGGAGGTGCGAGGCAACTCGCGGGCCGCAGCCGGAATCTATCAGCGCAGTACCCAAGTCGCCGGCACGACCCCCGACATGTTCACCATCCGCAATATCACCCTGAGCGATGGGGCCGTGTTCACCCAGCAGGAGATCGATCTGCGCACGCGCGATGCGATCATGGGCGCCACGGTGGCGGATGTGCTCTTTCCGGCGGGTGGCGCGGTCGGGCAGACTGTCCTGATCGACAATGTCCCCTTTCGGGTGGCCGGAGTGGCTGACAAGAAAGGTGGCTTCGGTCCATCCAACCCGGATGATGTGATCTACGTGCCGCTGACCGTCGCCCAGGAAAAGCTGTTTGTGCGCCGGGCAACGGGCTTGAAGTCGGTCTCGAATATCTACATCGAAACCAACGCGACGGCCAAGGCCGAAACCGTCAAGGCCGACATCACCGCCGTGCTGCGGGCGCAGCACAACTTGGGCGATGCCCAGGCCGATGATTTCCGACTGGTCGATCAGGCTGAGATCGCCAGCAACCTCGAGTCCATCGCCACGTTCCTGACGATCTTCCTGGGGGCCGTCGGCGCGATCTCCCTCCTGGTGGGCGGCATCGGGATCATGAACATCATGCTGGTGAGTGTGACCGAGCGCACCCGCGAAATTGGCGTGCGCAAGGCCCTCGGCGCGCGCCGGGCGAACATTCTCAGCCAGTTTCTCGTCGAAGCTCTTACAGTCAGCGCGGTCGCGGGCCTGATCGGGGTCGGATTTGGCCTGGCGATTTCCGCGGCGGCCGGAAACGTCCCCGGCTTTGTCAAGCCCGTGGTGGCGCCCGGCACGATCATCGTGTCGTTTGGGTTCTCCGTCCTGATCGGCGTTGTCTTCGGGCTGTACCCGGCCTGGCGAGCGAGCCGGCTCGTGCCCGTCGACGCGCTGCGTTACGAGTAATCGCCACCCATGAACCAGACGCTGCCAAATGTGGCGCCCGCCGGCCGCGCGCCGCTCGCCACGCTGCTGCGGCTGGTGCAGGTCAGCCTGGGATTGCGCCTGGTTCTGGACGTGGTCGGTTTGATTGGCGCGACGCTGGCGTTTGACGCGGGTGTGATAGGTCTGGTCGCCCTGGCGTCGCTGCCCTCGCTGGGTCTGCTGGTGCTGACCTTTGTCGCGCCGTCCAGGGGGTGGGTGACGGCGCGCTTCATCTCCGGGCTGCTGGTGGCGATTCTGGTCGGGCAGATGCTCGAAGGCGTCGTCTTTCAGGCGATGTTGCGCGCGCTTCCGGTGGAAGGCGTGTTTGGCGGCGCCGAAGCGCTGCGGCGCGGGCGCGTGGCGGTCGAGACAGGTTTCCCTCAGCCGCTGGTCTTCCTTCGATCCGGCTTTGGGGTGCCACTCCTGTTGGCGCTCATCCCGAGCATGCTGGGGTCGTGGCTGGGCGGACGCCACGCGTCGTTGCGCTGGGCGGGGCTCGCGATTCTGCTCAATGCCGCGGGTCTCGTCGCAGTGGATATCACGACCTTGTCCCTTTTGCGCTTCAACCTGGCCGCGTTTGGCGCCCAGGCGCTGGCGATTGCGGTCACGTCGATCTTTGTGGGCACGCTGGCCGACCAATTGCGGGACGAGCAGGCCCATTTGCGCCAGGCCAACCACCAGCTTGCCGCGCAGTCGCGGGTGAGTGAGCAACTGGCGGCGAGCCGCGAGCGCGTCCGCCTGGCGCGCGATCTGCACGACACGCTGGCCCACACGCTGGCCGCTCTCGATGTGCAGCTCAAAGCCGTTGACGCGCTCATCGACACCGAACCGGCGCGCGCCCGGCAAAGCCTGCGCACCGCCGAGGATGTGGTGCGCCATGGCTTGCGGGACACCCGCGCGGCCATTACCGACCTTCGGGCGAACCTGGTGGAGGAGCAGGGCCTGGCCGCCGCCCTGCAGCGCCTGGTGGATCAGATCGGGCCCCGCTCTTCGGCGGTCATGACCTTCGAGCAATCCGGCGCCGAATCCGGCCTCGATCGCGGCCGGGCTGAGGCGCTCGTCCGGATCGCGCAGGAGGCGCTCAACAATGCCAGTCGGCATGCCCAGGCCCGCCTGATTGCGCTGCGCCTGAAAACAACGCCGACGGAGATCGAGATACAGATCTCCGATGATGGGACCGGTTTTGATCTCGAGAGCCTCGACGATGCCCGATTCGGGTTGCGGGGCATGCGCGAGCGGGCGGAGGAAGTTGGCGCGCGCTTGAAGATCGAGAGCCAATTGGGCCGGGGCACGGCGGTGACCCTGCGATTGCCGCTCGAAGGCTAGCGCCGTGTTTTCGTCCGCACGTGAGACGCCCCCGGCTTCGCCGGGGCGTCTCACGTGCGGACGAAAACACGGCATCGCAATCCTTTCGTTACACTTGTGAAAGCGCGCGTTCACAGAGCGGCGTCATTGTCGATGGCATGGATAACCCGACCCGTCCCAATCCGTCTCGTTTGACCTATTTCGGCATCGCTCTCGCGGCGACGCTCGGCCTTGCTGCCTGCGCCGGTGCCCAGCCTCAGGCTGCGCCTGCGGCCAAGCCCACCGAGGC
>JAGOCU010000058.1:0-2681 GCA_017998555.1 Thermoflexales bacterium | reverse complement strand
CGCTGGCGGATTTCGCGGGCAAGACGGTCTATGTGGAAAACATGGCCACCTGGTGCGTCAATTGCGCGCAACAGCTCAAGTACGTGAAGGAGGCCCAGGCCAAGCTGGATCCAAACAAAGTCGTCTTCATCGGCCTGAGCGTCGAGTCCGACCTCAAGCCGGCGGATCTGGCGAGTTATGCGGACAAGTCCGGGCTCGGTTTTCAGTTTGCGGTTCTGAACGCGGACCAGTTGAAGCTGATGGTTGATGCCTTTGGATTCACCGCCATCAATCCTCCGAGCACCCCCCACTTTGTTATCCGGCCCGATGGCACGTTCTCTAAGCTCCTGACGGGCTACGAGGACGCCAATGCGCTGGTGAAGTCGCTCGGCGGACAGTAGACGTCATCGTAGGAAACATTGGCGATAAGGCCACCCCGCACTTCGCGCGGGGGTGGCCTTATCGCCGGATGTTGATGCCACCTGGAGAAACAGAGACACGCATGACCCTCCTTATCGAAGCCTTTGTCCTGGGCAACAGCGCCATCCTCACGAACGTCTGCATGCTGCCCCTTTATCCCGGTCTGATTGCCTTTCTTGCCGGAACAAACGCCAGTGGCAAGTCCCGGCCGAGCGTTTGGCTGGGCGTGCTGGTCCTGGCTGGTGTCCTGACGACGATGCTCCTGATTGGCGCGATCTTCTCGGCCCTCCGTCAATCCATCGCCTCGATCCTGCCCGTCCTGCTTCCGGTCATCTACGGCCTCGTCATCGTGCTGGGGATCCTGATGCTGCTCGGGCTGAATCCATTCGCCCGGCTTGCCGCCTCGCAATCGCCGGTGCTGCGCGACCCGCGCGCCACGGCATTCCTTTACGGCGCATTGCTGGCCCCGATGACGCTGCCCTGCATCGGGCCGCTCATCATCGCGACCTTTGCGATTGGCGCGGGCAGCGCCGATACGCTGGCGCAGGGTCTGCTTTACTTTCTGGCCTTCGGACTCGGCTTTGGCTGGCCGCTGGTCTTGCTGCCGCTCCTGGCCGCCCCGCTGCAACGGCGCTTCACGGCCTGGCTGTCCGCCCGCTATGCCTTGATCGGCCGCGTCTCGGGGGCGCTGCTTGTCGTCATCGGCCTGGTCGGCTTGTACTCCGAATTCGCGCGCTGAACGCCGTCCGGGAACTACAGGCGAGATCGCAATCCTCGCGCTCCGCGCGGGGATTGCGATCTCGCCCATACCCGGCATACAATTTGGCGCGTGGAAGACATCCGTGTCCTCATCGTCGATGACCAGGCGGTGGTCCGTGACGGGCTGGCGATCGTCATCGATCATCAGGCCGGGATGCGCTGCGTGGGCGCGGCGGAAGATGGCCTGGATGCGCTGGATAAGGCTCGTGCGCTGCGTCCGGACGTCATCCTGATGGATCTGAAGATGCCGCGCATGAATGGGGTGCAGGCCATGCGCGCCATCGCCCAGGAGAACCTGCCTTGCCGCGTCATCGTGTTGACCACCTACGACAGCGACGATTGGGTCTTTGATGGCGTGCGGGCCGGCGCGACCGGATATCTGCTCAAGGATGTCAGCGTTGACGATCTTGCCGACGCCATCCGGGCGGCTTCACGCGGCGAATCGCGGCTCGATCCGGGGATCGCCCGCAAGGTGATGGACGAATTCCGGCGGGTCACCCTCGACGCCTCTCCGCTGCGGCCTGCGGACTCGCGCACCCGGCCGCATTACGAGGCCTTGACTGATCGCGAATCCGAGGTCCTCCATCTCATTGCCGAAGGGCTGGCCAACAAGGACATCGCTATCCGGCTCTATCTGAGCGAGGGCACGGTCAAAAATCACGTGAGCGTGATCATGGCCAAGCTTCAGGCCAACAGCCGGGCCGATGTCGTTGCGAAGGCGTATCGCGAGGGCATGGTCCGACCAAGGCCCTGACATTCACCCGATGACCGATCCGCGCATCCCCCTGAGCGAATACGACGGCCCCGGCGAGGCGGTGATCGAGCCGTCACGGGTGATCGCGCCCATCCCCGGCGCCAGGCGCGCCGTCCTGTGCTTCTTCCAGGACGCCATCGATCGACTTGTGGCAGCCCGCGCGCTTGCGCCGCGCTTTCACTTGCGATCCGAGATCGGGGCGGTGCCCGTCTACGACGTCCCGGTGGGTGACACAAACGTTCTGCTGACCCATCCCGGCGTCGGCGCGCCGCTGGCGGCCGGCTTTCTGGAGGAAATGATCGCCTACGGCAGCCGGAGCGTCATCGCCTGCGGCGGATGCGGCGTTTTAGACTCGACACTTCCCGTTGGACATGCGCTGGTGCCATCCGTTGCGGTCCGGGACGAGGGCACCTCATTCCACTATCTTCCGCCGGCGCGGGAAGTCTCGGCCAGCCCGCGCGCGGTCGCCGCCATTGAGGCCGCGCTGCGCGCCCGCAACATCCCGTATGACGTGGTCAAGACCTGGACGACCGATGCTCTGTATCGCGAGACGCGCGCCCGGGTCTCGCGCCGGCAAGCCGAGGGCTGCCGCACGGTCGAAATGGAAGCGTCGGCGTTTTTTGCGGTCGCCCAATTCCGGGGAATCGACTTCGGTCAGTTGTTGTATGCCGGCGATGACGTCGCCGCCGAGACCTGGACCCATCGCGACTGGACGCGCCATTCCGTCCGCGACGCGCTGCTGGAGATCGCGCTGGCGGCGTGCGCGGGC
>JAGOCU010000057.1:4663-9765 GCA_017998555.1 Thermoflexales bacterium | reverse complement strand
CGCTTCTTGCCGTCGAGGGTGGCCATGCTCTCGCCCGGCGTCGCCAGGCGCGAACCGATCGTCTTTTTCGTGCCCGCCAACTGGTCGTAGTCAAAGGTGTGGGTGGGCTGGCCGAGCTCGAGCATGACGTAGTTCGACACGTCGACCACGTTGCTGATGGCCCGAACGCCGCACATCTGCAGGCGGCGCTGCATCCAATAGGGCGAGGGCCCGAACTGCGCGTCACGGATGACGCTGGCGGTGAAACGCGGGTTAAGCGCCGGGTTCTCGATCACGATCTGAACCAGATCGGCGGCGTCTTCGGGCGCGTCCTCGACGTAGGTTGTGTCGGGATAGCGGATCTTCTGACCGGTCAGGGCGGCCACCTCGCGCGCGACGCCGAGGATGCCGGTGCAACGGGCGATGTTGGGCAGGATGGCGATCTCGAGGACCGCGTCGCCGAGGTAATCCTGCAGCGGCGCGCCGACGGGCGCATCGGCCGGCAGAAGGATGATGCCTTCGTGCTCATCGCTCAGGCCGAGTTCCTTCTCCGAGCACACCATCGAGTCGTTCTTGATTCCGCGCAGCATCGCTTCCTTGAGCGTGGTCAGAACCCGGCCTTCCTTGTGGCCATCGTAGAGCTTCGAGCCCTTGAGCGCAAGAACGACTTTTTGGCCGCTGTCTCCCGGGGCAATGTTGGGCGCGCCGGTGACGACGGTGATCTCACGGCCGGGCCCGTAGTTGACGGTGGCCAGGGTGAGTTTGTCGGCGTTGGGATGGCGCTCCACCTTGAGCAGCTCGCCAATGAAGATGCGCTCCCGGTCCCAGACCAGCTCGGAGCCTGGGATGCCGAAGTAGTCGATCTTCTCGACCTCGAGACCGGCCAGGGTGAGCATTTCGGCCAGTTCAGCAATGGGCAGATTGATATCGACGTAGTCTTTGAGCCACGAAATGGGTACGCGCATAGCGGCGGGATTTTAGCAGGCTGTTTCAATGCGCGCCAAATAAACACACGCCGGAAGAGGTATCGCCCCGGCGAAGCCGGGGCGATACCTCTTCCGGAAAGATCGCGCGATCGGCGATTGGCGTGGCGAAGCGCGGCGCCCGAAAACCGCAGTTCGTGCTAATCTCCGTGCGCCGCAGTTCCGATGGGATGGTAACGACAGCAGGGGGGATATGAAGAAAACATCTACGCAAGTGGTCGCGCTGGCGGCCGCGTTCTTGATTGGCCTG
Organism: Thermoflexales bacterium; assembly: GCA_017998555.1. GTDB lineage: Bacteria > Chloroflexota > Anaerolineae > J036 > Brachytrichaceae > Brachythrix. The sequence goes on along the minus strand of JAGOCU010000057.1, from coordinate 8,553 downwards.
GCCGGCTGGTTGGCGCTGCAATCGGGTAATGTCGCGCATGCCAGTCATGAGAATCCGGGGCTGGGCGCGGTGACGAAGCACGTGACCAATGCGAGCGGCGCCGCCATCGATCTCGACGCGCTGCGGCCCAGCGATGCGGCGATCGTCTTCGGATTCGTTTTCTACAACCCGGCTGTCGTCACGATCACGGTCGGCGAGTCCGTGAGTTGGTCAGGCACGTTTGGTTCGCACCCGCTGCAACAGGTCGACGGCCCCAGCAGCGACACGCTCGTGCCGGATGGATTTGGGAATGTGACCGGGTCGTCTTACGCGGTGCAATTCAACACCCCAGGCGAGTTCTACTATCGCTGCGGTTTCCATGGCGTCTTCCAGTTTGGCGGGACGATGCGGGGGATGATCGTCGTGCTTCCGGCTGGCGGGAGCACGGCTACGCCGACGGCGACTTCCGTCCCGCCGACCGAGACGCCGACCTTCACGCCGGATCCGCCCACCGCAACGCCGACCGAAACGTCCGTTCCGCCAACGGCATCACCAACACCGACGCCGACTGCCACGCATGTCGCCGATCCGGTGCCGACCGACACGCCCACAGCGACACCGACCGGAACGCCAACGCCAACCTCAACCCCGGCGCTCGTCCCGGTTGCCTTTCTGCCGGCAGTCTTGCGCTAACGGCGCATTCCCCGTTGTTGGATAGGGCATTGCCCGGCTTCGCCGGGCAATGCCCTATCCAACAACACATCCCCCCTTGACTCTCCCGCCGCTGGAGGGCGTAGACTCGCTCCCACAAGCGCATGCCAAAGCACTCCGGAGGCGACACCCCCCGGCGCAGCCGGGGGGTGTCGCCTCCGGAAACAGGCTTGGCGGGATGCGCTTCGGAAGGACGGCCGCGCATCCGCGGCCCTACAGGCGGTGATAGATGTTCAAGATCGGTGACTTCTCAAAACTTGCGCGCGTGCCCGTCAAAACGCTGCGCTACTACGACGAAGAAGGTCTGCTCGCGCCGGCGCGGGTGGACCGCTTCACCGAATATCGGTACTACACTGCCGAACAACTGGTGCGCCTGAATCGTATCCTCGCCCTGAAGGACCTCGGCCTGTCGCTGGCGCAGATCAAGCTCGTGCTGCAGAACGCCGTGAGCGTCGAGCAGCTTCGGGGCATGCTCGCCCTGCGCCGGGCCGAGATCGCCGATCAGCTCGAGGCGACACGGGCGCAGATGGACCGGGTGGAAGCCCGGCTCAAACTGATGGAACTGGAGGAAAACATGTCCAACTTCGATGCGATCGTGAAAACTGTTGAACCGATGTGGGTGGCGTCGGCCGGGACCACCGTGCCAAACTATGACAACCTGGGACCCGTCTTTGACCGCCTGTTTGGCGCCGTGTTCGGATACGTGATGCGGGTGGCCGCGCCGGCCGGACCGAGCGTGGCGCTCTACCGCGACGAGGGCAGCATGCAAAACGTGCCGATCGAGGCGCTCTGTCCGCTGGCCGGCCCTATCCCGGCGACCGATCAGGTCAAGGTCTACCAGCTTGAGGGTGGCACGATGGCCAGCACGCTTCACCGCGGGCCGTATGACAACCTCGGCGCCACCTATGGCGCGTTGACAAAATGGATCGAGGCCAACGGCTATCGCCCGGCCGGATACCCGCGCGAGGTCTACCTCAGCATGGACCGCGAACACCCGGAGACCTGGGTGACCGAGATTCAGTTTCCGGTTGTGAAGGGGTAGGTTCTTCTTGCAAGCGAAATCCCCCCGGCGGAGCCGGGGGGATTTCGCTTGCAAACGATCCAGTTGCGGAGCTACTCAGCCGCCGCGTCCAAGGCCTTTTGCAGATTGGCCGTCAGTTTGTTGTAGAGCGCTTCGCTGATTTCGCCGTTCGCAACCCGCACATCCAGATTGGACAGCGCCTTCTGAATCGCGGCCTTGGTCATGGGCGCTTCGCCGCCGCCGGCGGGCGCGGCCGGAGCCGCGGGTTGGGCGGGCTGCATCGGCTGCTGGGGCGTCTGCATCCCCGAGCTGATCGCCTGGCCCATCATCCCGCCGATCCCCATGCCGGCCCCGAGCCCGGCGCCCAGGCTGGCCACCCCGCCGCTGGTGTTCTGGGCCGCGTCGCGCATGGCCTGCGCGCCCTGGTATTGCATGTAGTTGACGCCCAATGCGCCCATGGCGCTGCGCGCGCTCAGGGCCTTGGCCGTCTCCTCGCTCGGGGTGATCCCGACCACGTAAACCTTCTTGAGCGCGATGCCGATCGCGTCGAAGTCATCGGCGGCCTTGGCCTGGATGGCCGCCCCGAGATCCGATTGCAGCGCCGCCAGATTGAGCAGCGAGCTCTTGGCCATCGTCGCGCCGATGACGCTGGCGACCTCGCTGACCATGATGTCGCGCAGATAATCGGCCAATTGGCCCGTGGTGTAGATCCCCTGCGCGCCCACGATCTGCGTGACGAAGCGCTGCGGATCGCTGATCGCCATCGAGTAGGTGCCATGGGCCCGGAGTTGCACAACGCCCATCATCGAGTCGGGCACCGTGATTTCGTTGGGCGTTCCCCACTTCTGGCCGATGAAGTCCTTGGTCGTGACAAAGTAGACCTCGGCCGGGAAGGGGGTCTTGTTGTTGGTGCCGAGGTTGATGATGCTCGCCAGGATCGGGATGTTCATCGTCGAGAGGGTGTAGCGGCCCTCCCGGAAAACATCCAGGGCCTTGCCATCTCGGAAGAAGACGGCGACCTGCGAGCCGCGGGCGATGAGCTGCGACCCGATGCGAATGTCGCCCGCGCCCTGTTCGGGCACGCGCTGCATGATGTCGGTGCTGCCCTGATCGGGCCATTCGATGACGTCAATGATTCGAGCCATGGTTGTGTGTCTCTCCTTGTCTAGCTGCCACCCGGTAAGTGCGGCCTGACGGATCAGGCGCCTGCGTCCAACGGCGATTCGTGTGGCTGCGAATCACCGACCCGTGTTGGTTTCACCCGCCCGCGAGGATCTTGGCGCGCTTCTCAAAGGTCGTCGCCACCGCCTTCACGGCGTTCTGCGCGGCCCGGATCGCCGCTTGCTGGCCTGCGCCGGCCAGCATGGCCTGCTCAACCGCTTCAATGGCCGGGCCAAGCGCGGTTGCCTCGTTCAAGAGCTCACGGTCGAAGCTCAGCACCTGATCGAGCGTGTCGGCCTGGATGTTCCGGGTCGCGAACAGACCCGTATAGCCGCGTGGCGCCGCGCTGATCTTGTCGGCCAACGTCTGGATCGCTGTTTTGAGCGTTCCCAGCGCGTCCATAAAGGCGAGCCCGCCCTCGCGCATCGCATCATTTTGAACCTGAGTGATCTGCGCGGTGTGACGGGCGAGCTCGGCCGCGACGGCCAGACGGGCCTGCTTGTCGCTCTCGCGGCGCGCCTCAAGGTCCTTGTAGCCTTTGTAGCCCGGCAAGAGATCCAGGGGTGAATTTGTCATGTCTATTCTCCAGGCGCCGCCGCGGTTACTGACTGCTGAACACTTCAGTCCCGCAATAGGCGCATTTGACCAGGCCCTTGCCCGCCAGGGTGAGTTCGCCCCCGCACTTCGGGCACTTGCCGGTCTTGAGTTTGGATGCTTCTTCCGAGTAGAGCATTCCGGCGTCCCAGTCGACGTAGCCGCTGAAAAGCTGCTTGCCGATCAGGTCGTAGACGAGTTGTTTGACTTCGTTGCGGGTTGACTTGAGTTCCAGCGCGGCGTCGGGCAAATTGATCTTGCCCTGGGTCATGACCAGGCTGAGCAGCTTGCGCTGTTTGGCGATCACGCCCTCTTCCCCTGCGTCCTTCAAACCCTTGCTGAGGCTGACCACGCCCACGCCGATCAGCGGCGCGGCGATGACAAAGCCGAAGGCCAGGACCAGGACCTTGGCCGATCCTTCGAG
>JAGOCU010000057.1:2482-4563 GCA_017998555.1 Thermoflexales bacterium | reverse complement strand
GCGATTAGTGTTCGTGACTAGATCAAACCAACAGTCGCGAGCGTTGTTAGGCGCCGCCTCCCAGGCCGGTCGAGGGGCCGGCACTGGTCATCTATCCGCAGATTACGCAGATTTCCGCGGATTTGGACATTCGCAGCGCGGACAAGGAAAAAGAATCGGCGGAAATCTGCGGATAGATCCCGCGTTTCCCGAGCGCACAGATTGGATGGATTCATCTAGCCAAAGCCGCCGCCGCCGCCGCCGGAGCTGCCACCCCCGCCGCCGCCGCCCCCGCTGAATCCGCCGCCGCCGCCGAAGGAGCTGCTGCTGCCCCAACTCCCGCCCGAACTGCTGGCAACGGGTTGGGGCTGGCTGGTGAACGTGCGGCTGACCGAGTTGAACATCCCGGTCAACCCGTCGCTGATGCCGGCCATGCCCAGGGTGAGCCCCTGATTGAGGCCGCCAATCGAGGGCGCCGCCCGAGCGGCTCCGCTGATATCGCCTGAGGCCGGACCGCCCTGGGCGACGCTCTGCATCCCGCCGCCCGAGCCGCCATAGCCCGTGCGGTAATACGGATACCCGTAGCCATACCCGTACGGCACATACCAGTCCGGGGCCGGCGCGTTCACCGATGCGAACTTGCGCACCCAGGTCTTGTCCAGCCCGAAGGCGATCGCCCAGGGCAGATACTTGCTGAACTGATCGGTGGCGGCCTTGAGATCGGTGTAGCGCTCGATGTTCTGCAGGTAGCGCTTGAAGGCTTCGGCCCGCATCTTCATCTCGGCCCCGGCCCGGGTGCGCTGGGGCATATTCCGGGCCGCGATGAGGGCGACGATGGCGGTGATGACGAGCCCCATGGGCACGCACACCGCATACGAGCTGAAGTCGACAAAGAAGATCGAAGCGAAGCAACCCAACCCGGCCAGCACCAGCGACAGGAAGCCCAGCCCGCCATACAAGCTGCGGGTCGACTCCGGGCTGCGGGTGTAGAAACCCTGTTTGACGAGCTCTTCATACAGGCTCTTCTTGATCGCGCCGAGCTGGCGATAGAACTTGTCCTTGAGCTGGGACATGTCGACCGAGTCGCCGCTGGCCATGCCCATGGCGATGATCAGGCGCTGCTCGTGGTCGGCGATGCGCGCGCCGAAGTTCGGCCCGCGCTCAAAGGTCCATGATTTGACCGGCGGCTCATCGGCCTCCTTCATGATGAGGATGCCGCGTTGAGCGAGGTCGACCAGGGTGGCGATGACGTCCTGCAGGTCCGAGCGCTCGTCGACCAGCGCGCCGGCCACCCCGGGCGAGGTGTTGGGCGGGGAGTCGAGATAGTCGGCAATCAGGCCGACGTTCGGGTCGCGCCCGCGCAGGAACCACAGCAGGACGATCAGCGCAGGCCCGCCGATCAGGGTGAGCAGGCTGAGGGTGATGAACAGCAGATCGTTGCGCGGCTTGACGGTCTCGTCATAGGTCCGCTGGGTGTCAAAGGCCGCCTGCCAGGCCGGAGCGCTGCCGCTGATGATGCCGTGGGGGAACTGCACCCGCACTTCCATCTGTTGACCGCTGCGGATGGCCGCGGTGGCGGTGGCCTTGATCACGCTCTCGCCCTGCCCGGTGATGGTCGAGGCCGGCCCGTACACGGCGCCCTGGATCCCGGTCGCGCCCGGGGGTAATCGGACCGTGACCGTGGAGTTCAGGACCGGGAAGCCGTTGCGATCCGCGTAGACGGCCGCCCAGTAGACCTGGTCGCCGTCGGGGTAGTAGCGGGTGGCGCCCTTGACCAGATACGAGATGACCAGGGTGCGCGACTCGTTTTGGGCCGCCCCGTTCAGGTAGTACTTGATCCGGAACTTGCCGGTGTCGGCGATGCTGGTCTCGACCCGGGCCGCTTTGCCGCCATCGGTTGCCGTGACCTCGGAAATGCTGGTCAGCCGCGAGCGCTCGATATCGCGATAGCCAAAGGTGAAGCTTCCGGCGGTGAAGTTGATGACGTTGGTCTCGGTGATCCGCAGGTCGCCGTTGGGTTGCACGGCGATGTCGACATCGAGGCGCTTCCATTCGAGGGTTTTGTCCTGGGCGATGGCTGGGCGGGCCAGCCCGCCCGCGAG
>JAGOCU010000057.1:0-2382 GCA_017998555.1 Thermoflexales bacterium | reverse complement strand
CCGGGCTATTGGCTGTCAAATGTCGTCTTGCTGAACCTCATCCTTCTGGGTCCCGCGGCATTGATTGCGTTGGCTACACAGGAAAGTGAGCGTATCAATCGGCTGATCGTGCCGGGCGTAATGGCCATCGAAGTGCTGATCGCGGGCGCCATCGTGGCTCATATCGTCATTCAGTTCATGTTTGACGACCTCGCCAACCAGGTTGTCGGACAGATCAATAATGCCGAAGATCTATCGAAGTTGTCGCTCTGGCTGAAGCAGAGCTGGTCCACTCGAAGCGTGGCTTCGTTTGTTGCAATCGTGTGCCCGATATCCGTAGCGTTGTTTGTGGCGGGATTCAGCGCGCCGATTCGTCAATTCGCCGGCGTCGGGTTCACGTTCGCCAGCGTTCTGGCCGCCCTGTTGGCCGGCGTGCTCTATTACGCCGCCGTCTGGGCATTTCGCGTCGTTGCCAGTCTGAAGGACTATCACTATGAGATGAATGCCATTGCGCCGGCGGACTCGCAGATCCTCAGCGACGTATCCGATATGGTCACCCGGAGCATCTTCATCCTGGCCGCCTATTTCGGCAGTGTGACGCTCGTCTTTGGGTCCAGTCTGGTTGAGCCGGAGCTCAGGAATGTGCTCGCCTTTCCGATCCTGGTGATTGGTTGGGCGTTCATCGCGGCGCAGTTCCTGCTGACGCGGGCGACGCTGGGGGCCATCACAAACCGGGCAAAATGGGCCACCCTCAACAAGATCCGGGCGCGGGTCAATGCCCTGGAAGCCACGGGCGACCTATCGGAGAAGGACACGGCCGAACGTCTGCTGCGCCTGGCAGGCATCCACAAGGAGGTCATGGCGTCCAAAACAAACACGCTTGACCTGAAGACGTTCGCCACGCTCACGAGTCAGCTCATGCTGCCGTTGCTGGGTCTCGTGCTTGCCAATCTCGACAAAATCCTCGCGTTGTTGCGAAGGTGAGCGGCCCGCCTTGAAATATGAATCGATGGGAGTGAAATGAAGCCAACTCAAATAGCAGGACTTCTTCTCGTGGTCGTTCCGATCGCCTTCAACCTGATCTTCTTCATGTTGCAAAAGACCTTCGAATATCCAGATATCTTGCGCAAGCCGACCGACGAAATCCTGCGGCGTTTCAAGCAGGGCGGCCCGCCGCTCCGCCGTCTTTGGTACGCCTTTACGTTTTCGGCGATCCTGTTCACCCCGGTCCCCGTCCTCGTCCACCTGGCGTTCCAGCCCGACCCGCCCTGGTTCCTGGCGGTCGGCACGACCCTGGGCGTGTTGGCTGGCCTGGCGCAGTTCCTTGGGCTGATTCGCTGGCCCTTCTTGGTGCCAAGCCTGGCCGAGATGTACACCCAGCCCGACGCGACACAGGCCACCCGGGACAGCGTGGCCGTCGTCTTTCAAGCCTTCCATCGTTATGCGGGCGTGGCGATTGGCGAGCACCTCGGCTACGTCTTCACCAGCGCCTGGACGATCCTGTTATCCCTCGCCATCATCCAGTCGAATGTCGTTAGTCCGCTGTTTGGCTGGCTGGGGATCATCCCAGCGCTGGGTGTCTTCGTTGGCGTATTTGAGGAGACGGGCGCCAAAGCCGCCGGCCTGATCAACGCGATCAGCTACGTGGTGTGGTCGCTGTGGCTGGTCGGTTTTGGCGTCGCGTTGTTTTTGCGCTGACCTGCGATCCACATGCCCGCCCGTACTCGTCACTCCGCGCGAGGGTAGCCGACGGCATTGCCGTCGGCTACCCAAAACCCAACACGCCGTGGTATGATCATTTATCATACCAAGGAGATGGGCCATGAGCAGCGTCAAGATTGCAATCACTCTGGACCGGGAAACGCTGATCCGCGTCGACGGTTTGGTCTCAAAGAGCATTTTCCCAAATCGCAGTCGCGCGATTCAGGCGGCCGTGAGCGAGAAGCTCGCGCGCATGGAGCGCGGCCGACTTGCGGTTGAGTGCGCCAAGCTCGATCCGAAGTTCGAAAAGGCGCTCGCCGAGGAAGGCTTGGGCCAGGAGCTTGAGTCGTGGCCCGAATACTGAGAGGCGAAATCCGGTGGGCGGATCTCAACCCCATACGCGGCCATGAACAAGCGGGCTTGCGACCCGTGCTGATTCTCAGTCACGACGTGTTCAACGAACGCTCGGGCACGGTCATCGCGGTAGCATTGACCAGCCAACCTCAGAGCGCTGGATTTCCCCTCACACTTGAACTCAAGAGTTCGAAGCTGGCCAAACGTTCGTGGGTCAAGATCAGCCAGATTCGAACCCTGTCTGTCGAGCGCATCGGTACGAAGCTTGGTCGCTCCAGCCCGGAGGAGCTTGCGCAGGTTGTGGACGGTCTGAACGAAATCATTGGAATCTAGAAGTCATCCGAAAAA